>NZ_JBHVEU010000102.1:0-22449 GCF_042802075.1 Kitasatospora sp. NPDC057518 | reverse complement strand
CCCCACGCGGCGGGCTCGGCGTGGGAAGTCGGACCGGCCGACTTCCCATGCAGCGGGTGGGCTCCGTGGGCCACCCCGGCGTCAGGAGCGTCGGCGGCCGTTCCGGCGGGCGAGACGGAACACGGCGATACCAACGCCCACGCAGAGCAGGGCGCTCATCAGGAGGGCCGGTGTGCCGCTCCCGGTCTCGGGGAGCTGGCCCCCACCGTGGCCGGGCACCGGACCGGGCGAGTGGTGGTGGCTCGGGCCGCCCGTGGGCGACGGGCCGTGGGACGCCGTGTGGCTCGGGCCGGTCGTCGGGGACGGCGAGTGGGTGGGAGAAGCCGTCGGGGACGGCGAGTGGGTGGGAGAGGCGGTCGGGGACGGCGAGGAGGACGGGGACGGCGAGGGGGAGGGCGAGGAGGACGGGGACGGGGACGGCGAGGGGGAGGCGCAGGCGACCTCCTCGATCACGACCTCACCGTTGCCGCTGCGCGCTCCGGTGGTGAAGGTCGCGGCGGCCGGGCCGAGGCTGGAGCCGCCGCCTCCCCCGCCGCCGTCGAGCGTGCTCGCCGTGGAGGAGCCGCCGGCGCCGCCCCCGTGGGCACCGCCACCGCCTCCGCCGCCGGCGCCCATGTGGGGGTCGCCGATGTTGACGGCCGCGTCGCCGCCCTTGGTGCCGGTGGCGCTGCCGCCCGCGAAGCCGTCGCGGTCGAACTCGGTTGTGGCGGTTCCACCCGCGCCACCCGCTCCCCCGTTTCCGCCGGACTTGCCGCCCTTGCCCGCCGCGCTCTGCCCGGTGTCGGCCCCGTCGGTTCCGGCCTGCCCGCCGGCGCCGCCGGACGCGGTTCCGTCGTTGGTGAAACTGCCGGCACCTCCGCCGCCGCCACCCGCGATGATCAGCGCGCTGCCACCCGTCGTCACGGTGGTGGCGCCTCCGCCGCCGGCACCGATGGCGCCGTTGCCGGGCCGGTGCTCCGTGTTGGAGGAGCCGCCCTGGCCGCCGCCGCCGTACCCGCCGTAGGCCAGGCTGCCGGGGACGGAGAGGTCTCCTCCGCTGCCCGCCTGCCCCACGTCGACGGTCAGCACCTGACCGCTCGTGACCTGGACCGTGGCTCGGACCTGACTGCCCTTCCCGCCGGGCGACCCGTAGACGGCGTTCCCTCCCGCACCGCCGGAGGCTTGCACCACCAGCTCGCAGATCCCTTCGGGGACCACGTACTGCTCGGGCGCGCCCTTGTAGTCGAACGTGTGGATTCCGGGGGCCGCAGACGCCTGGTGCGGGGCGCAGACGAGAAGGGCCGCCAGGGCGGCCGAGGCGGCGATTCCACCGGTTCCGTAGTGGATGTTTCTCATACAAACCTTGTAATCGAGCCGCGTTCCTCTCGAGGGGCAACACACGGCGCCGTCCGGGTGAACCGTGCGGGGCGGGAGCACGCCACCGTCGAGTGGGAATCATCAACCCGCCCCGATAGCACGGGGGTTGGCGACCCCCGTCGCTCGGGCCACCTGACCGGCCGTCGGCCCGGCATCGCGATCCCGGAGGGGGCTTCCGGCCCCGGAAAGCCGGTCGGCACCGGAAAACCCGTTGGATGCGACAGTCCCGCCGATGGTAAACATGTGACATGTTACAAGGCACCCTCATCACCCTCCGGGCCCGTCACGACGCCGACCTCCCGGTCCTCCTGGCCGAGTTGTACGACGACGTGGCGACCCGCGCCCGGGCCGACACCCGGCCCTGGCGGCCCATCCCGCCCGGCTCGGCGGACTCCCCGTACGTCGTTCCCGGGCCGTCCGACGAGGCCGCCTGCTTCTCCGTGGTCGAGACGGCCTCCGGAGAGCTGGCCGGCGAGGCCCTGCTGTGGGGCATCGACGCCCACAACCGCAGCGCCCACCTGGGCCTCGCCCTGCTGCCGGGCCACCGGGGGCGCGGGCTCGCCCCGGACGTCCTGCGGGTGCTCTGCCACTACGCCTTCCCGGTGCTCGGCCTACGCCGCCTCCAGCTGGAGACCCTGGCGGACAACACCCCGATGCTCCGGGCCGCCGCCACGGCCGGCTTCACCATCGAGGGGCGGCTGCGCCAAGCCGCCTGGGCGTACGGGGAGTTCGTGGACCAGCTGGTGCTCGGGCTGCTCGCCGAGGAGTGGCAAGGGTGAGCGACGGCCCGTCCGGGCTGCGGCCCCTCCCCCACGGCTACACCAACCGCACCGCGGGCGACGGCACGGTCGTCGTGAAACGGTACGAGGGGCCGGACGCCGAGGAGCGGCGCCGGCGCGAGCACCGACTGCTGACCCTGCTGCACGGGCTGCTGCCGGTTCCCCCGGTGCTCGGCACCGAGCAGGGCGCCATCACGCTCGGCCACCTGCCCGGAGTGCCCGCGCAGGACCTGCTGGACGCCGGGCACGGCGCGCAGGTCCTGGCCGCCTGCGGGCGGGTGCTGCGACGGCTCCAGGCTGTCGACCCCGGCGTGGCCGGCGACGGTCCGGCGCCCCCGGGTTCGGTGCTGGCGCACGGGGACTTCGGGCCCAACAACCTGCTGCTGGACCCGGCGACCTTCGCCGTCACCGGCCTTCTGGACTGGGAGTTCGCCCATCTCAGCGAGCCGGTGGAGGACCTGGCCTGGTGCGAGTGGATCGTCCGCATGCACCACCCGGCCCGGGCGGGCGCCCTGCACCACCTCTTCGACGCGTACGGGCAGCCGGTGCCGCCCTGGCCGCGGCGCCGGACCGCCATGCTCGCCCGGTGCGCCCGGCTGGAGGAGTTCTGCCGCCGGGGCGACCCGGGCGGGCCGGGGGTACGGCAGTGGCAGGAGCGCGGGCGCCTGACGGCGGGCTGGCCGGAGCAGCCGGGGCCGCCCTCCTGACCCAGGCGGGGCGGGCGCTCCGGGCGCGCGCACAGCGGGTCGTGACGATCTGTGAGACGGATCTGGCGCACGCCTCGACCAGTCCGATACGGTCTGGACCAATCAGCGGGCGATCTTCCTGTGGCATCGTTCCGCCACGCTCCGAACGCCTCCGGGAGTCGTCATCAGCGCCCGACCCGCCTCCGTTCCGCTCACCCTCCCGGCGCTCCTGGACCACCGGGCGGCGCTCCATCCCGATCGCACCGCGCTGCTCGTGCCCGGTGGCGGGAGCCTCACCTACGGCCGGTGGCGCGAGCGGGCGGTGCGGGCCGCGCACGGGCTGGCCGGGGCGGGCGTGCGGCCCGGGGACACGGTGGCGCTGCTGTTCACCAACCGGGAGTGGGACGCGTACGCCGTGGCGTTCCTGGCCGCCCACTACGCGGGTGCGGCCGGGCTGGTGATCCGCGAGGACTTGGCCCCGGCCGATGTGGAGCGGCTGGTCGAGGCGGCCGGGGCGCGCTGGGCGGTCGCCGGGAACGGCCCGCGCACCGCGCTGCCCACCTTCGCGCTCGAAGGACTCGACGGCCTCGGCGGTCTCGACACGCCGGACACGCCGACCCCGGACGAGCCGCCGCACCGGGTCGCCCCCGGGGACCTGGCCCAGGTCATCGGGACCTCCGGCACGACCGGCACCCCGAAGGGCGTCCGGGCCGCGCACGCGAGCCTGACCGCCGGGCTGGTCCTCGACCCCCGCCCCCGCCCGTACGCGCACTCGCGGCACGCGGTGCACGCCTTCCCGATCGGGACCAACGCCGCCCAGGCGGTGCTGGTGAACGCGCTGACCGCGCAGCCCACGACGATCTGCCTGCCGCGCTTCGACGCCGAGGAGTTCGGGCGGGTGGTCGAGGAGTCCGGTGCGGGCACGGTCTTCCTGGTGCCGTCGATGGCGGTGGAACTGCTGAACTCCGGGGTCGCCGACCGCCGGGACCTCGGCAGCGTCCGGCTGGTCGGGTCCACCGCCGCCGCGCTCCCGCCCGCCGTCGCCGCCGGGCTGTCCGCCGCCCTGCCGAAGGCGACGGTCGTCAACACCTACACCTCGGCCGAGGCCGCCCCCGCGCAGATCTCCGCGGTGGTGGACCCGGGCCGTCCGGGTTCGCTGGGCCGCCCGACCGACCCGGCCGACCTGCGGATCCTGGACGAGGCCGGGGAGCCGGTGCCGCCCGGCGCGACCGGTGAGATCTGGCTGCGCCAGCCCGGCCCGCCGCGCGGGTACGCCGGGGCGGCCTCCGACACCGTCTTCCGCGACGGCTGGGTGCGGATGGGCGACCTCGGCCGACTGGACGGGGACGGCTACCTCCATCTCGTCGACCGGGAGAGCGACATCGTCAAGTCCGGTGCGCTGAAGGTCTCCACGCTGCGGATCGAGGCCGTGCTGCACGAACACCCGCAGGTCGCCGACGCGGCCGCGCTCGGCCTGCCGCACCCGGTGATGGGACAGGTGCCGGTCGCCGCTGTCGTCCCGCGACCGGACGGGATCGACCTCGACGGCCTGCGGCTGTTCCTGAGCGAGCGGCTCGCCAGGCCCGAACTGCCGGTACGCGTCCTGGTGTTGGACTCCCTGCCGCGCAACCCGAGCGGCAAGGTGCTCAAGCACGAGCTGCGGACCGCGTTCGAGGAACCCGCCCCGACGACCGGAAGGGCCCCGGAGACGGAGCGGGAGCTCGCCCTGGCCGGCCTGTGGCGGGCCGTGCTGGGCCGGCCGGTCCGGGCGGTGGAGGAGGAGTTCTTCGCCCTCGGCGGGGACTCGTTCCGCGCCGTCCAGCTGGCCGCCGCGATCTCTGCCGAGTTCGGTGTGGCGGCCCGTACGGCGCTGGTCTTCGAGCGCCCCTCGCTGCGCGCCCAGGCGGCCTGGCTGGAACGGGCCGACGTCGCCCCGGTCGAGCCGGCGGAGCGGTCCGGGGCCGAGGTGTCGGACTTCCTCCACTCGCTGCGCGCGCAGCCGCACGACCTGCCGCTCACCTCCCAGCAGGAGAACTTCCTGCGCTGGATGGCCGAGGCCCCGGGCCGCAACGTCGGCGCGGTGGCGGTGATGTTCCGGGTGACGGAGGGCCTGCGGACGGACGTCCTGGCCGACGCCCTCCACGAGGCGATCCGCCGCCATCCCGCGCTGCGGACCAGGTTCGTCCCGGTGCCCGGCGCCGAACCGGGGGTGCTGCGGGCCGTCCTGGACGACGAGCCGCACGCGGACGTGGTGCTGGTGGAGGCGCCCGGCGCGAGCGACGACGAGGTGTCGGCGCGGCTGGTCGCCGTGCGCGACCGGCTGACGGACGTCGCAACGGGGCCGATGACCAGGCTGGCCGTGGTGAGCCGCGGGCCGGCGGACCACGTCGTCCTGCTGGCGGTCCACCACCTCGTCAGCGACGGCTGGTCGCTGGGGGTGCTCCTGCGCGAGCTGGGGGTGGCGTACTCGGCGCTGTGCCACGGGCGCCGGGTGCCGGCCGCCCGGCCCGGCCCGGAGTACGGCGAGCTGGTGGAGTGGTCGAACGCCCACTGGCCGGCGTCCCGGACGCACTTCGGGACGGCGCTCGCGCACGCGCCCGCCGCGGTCGACCCCTTCCCGGGGCGCCGGCACACCGAGGTGGTGCTGAGCGCCGCCCACGCGTTCACGGTGCCCCCGGCGGCGGCGGACGCGCTGCGGGCCAGGGCGGCGGAGCTGGGGGCCACGCCGTTCCTCGCGGTGGCGGCGGTCTGGAGCGGCCTGCTGGCCGCCCGCAGCGGACAGCCGGACCTCGTCCTCATGACGCCGGTGCCCGGGCGGACCAGGCCGGAGGCGGAGCGGGCGGTCGGCTGTTTCGTGCAGTCGCTGCTGGTGCGGGTGGACGTGTCGGGCGCGCCGGGGTTCGCCGAACTGCTCGACCGGGTCCGGTCCGCCGCCACCACGGCGCTCGACCACCAGCTGTACCCGTTCGCGGAGTTCAGCCCGCTGGTGCCGTTCGCGGCCTGGCTGCGGTACGAGAACTGGAGCGCGCCGGCCCAGCTGCCGGGGGTGGCCTGCGCGGCCTGGGAGCTGCCCCGCAACGCCACCGTGCCGTATCCGCTGCCGGGCGGTGACCGGCACGTCCCCGAACTGGCGGTCACCGAGCAGCCGGACGGCGCGCTGCGGTGCTGGCTGCGGTACAACGAGCACGCCTTCGAGGCGGCGACGGTGTCGGCGCTGGCCGACGACCTCGCCGCGGCGCTGGCCGGGGCGGCCGGCATCTGACACGAGGCAAGCGGGGGTGCGGCCGTCACCGGCCGCACCCCCGGACCATTCGGCCGCCCGCTCAGCCGGAGAGGCGCCCGGCCGCCTCCTCCTCGCTGAGCGCGTCGATCTCGGCGATCAGCAGCGCCTCGATCCGGGCCGCGAGGGCGGCCGGTGTGCTGCTCTCGAACACCTCGCGGATGGGGATGTCGAGTCCGATCCCGGCCCGGATCCGCGCGGCGACCCGGGTGACCAGGAGCGAGTCCCCGCCGAGCGCGAGGAAGTCGTCGAACACCCCGACCCGCGGCACGCCGAGGACCTCCTGCCACAGCTCGGTGACCAGCTGCTCGGCGTCGGTGCGCGGCGCGACGTAGCCCGACCCGGCGGCCGGCCCGGGGTCGGGCAGGGCCGCGAGGTCGGGCTTGCCGTTCGGGGTCAGCGGCAGCCGGGCCAGCGTGACGACGGCGTCCGGGACCATGTAGGCGGGAAGCCGTACGGCGAGGTGCTCGCGCAGCTCGGCCGGCCCGGGCTCGGCCCCCGGGCGCGGGACGGCGTACGCCAGCAGCCGCCGGCCGTCGCGGACCAGCACGGCGGCCTGCGCGACGCCCGGGTGCGCGGTCAGCGCGGACTCGATCTCGGCGGGCTCGATCCGGTAGCCGCGGAGCTTCAGCTGCGCGTCGCCGCGCCCCAGGAACTCCAGCCGGCCGTCCGCCCGCCACCGGGCCCGGTCTCCGGTGCGGTACATCACGCCGCCGGCGAAGGGGTCGGGCACGAAGGCCGTCGCGGTCAGGTCGGGCCGGCCCAGGTAGCCCCGGGCCAGGCCGCTGCCGCCGACGTACAGCTCGCCCTCGGAGCCCCGGGGCAGCAGTCCGCCGTGCTCGTCCAGCACGTGGAGCCTGACGCCGGGCAGCGGGCGGCCCAGCGAGGGCCGGCGGTCGGCGTCGGCGGCCGTCAGCTCGGCCGCGGTGACGATCACGGTGGCCTCGGTGGGGCCGTAGGTGTTGACGAGCCGGACCGCGTCCCCGTGCCGCCGGCGCCACCGGGCGACCGTACCGGCGCGCGCCTCGGAACCGCCGATGACCACCAGGCGCAGCGCGTCCGGCCAGCTGGTCCCGTCGTCCAGGCCGACGAGTTCCTCCCAGTACGCGGTCGGCAGGTCGAGCACGGTGACGGTCCGGCCGGCCGGACCGGCCAGCAGGTCGGGCAGGGTCCGGCCGCCGCCGGGCAGGAGCACCACGCACGCCCCGGCCGCGAGGGCCGGCCAGAGCTCCTCCACGTGGGTGTCGAAGCCGAGGGAGGCGAACTGGACGATCCGGTCGTCGGGGCCCAGCGCGTAGCCGTCCGGGCCCGCCATCCAGTCGACCCGGGCGGAGACCGCCGGGTGGTCGACCGCGACGGCCTTCGGCGCCCCGGTGGACCCGGAGGTGTAGAGGACGTAGGCGAGGGCCCGCGGGTCGGGCGGGGCGAGGTCGGCGGTCCCCGCCCCCGGCAGGTCCGTGCCGGTGAGGGTGAGGACGGCGTCGGCCTCCCGGACCATCAGGGCGCGGCGCTCCTCGGGGTGGGCCGGGTCGAGCGGGAGGTAGGCGGCACCGGCCTTCCAGACCGCCGTCAGGGCCACCACCAGGTCGAAGGAGGGCGCCATCGACACCGCGACCACCCGGCCGGCCACCGGGCCGAGCCGGCGGGCCAGGTCGGTGGACCGCCGGTCGAGTTCGGCGTAGGACAGCGTCCGTCCGTCGCACTCCAGGGCCGGCGCGTCCGGTCGGGCGGCGGCCTGCTCGGCGAACCGCTCCAGCACCGTCCGTACGGCGGCCGGAGCTGCCGGGCCCGCCCCGAGGGCGAGCAGCGTCGCCCGCTCCTCGGTGCCGACGAACCAGTCGCCGTGCAGGGGGAGTTCCGGGTCCTCGACGATCCGCGCGTACAGCTCGCGGCACCGGTCGCCGAGCGCCTCGACGGTCCCCCGGTCGAACAGCTCGCGGTCGTAGCAGAAGGAGAGCGTGATCCCGCCGTCGGGGGTGCGCCAGCTGTCGAGCAGCAGGTCGGTCTTGGCCTGGTCGAAGCCGGAGTCCATGCCGGTCGTCCGGACGCCCTCGGGCAGGGCCGGCTCGCCGGAGCCGACCGCCAGGTCGTTCTGGCTCTGGTGGACGAAGACGGCCTGGTAGAGCGGTCCGGCTCCGGTGTCCGCGGGCAGGCCGAGGTGGGCGGCGAGCCGCTCGGCCGGGGCGTCGGGACGGCTCAGCGCGGCCAGTGCGGCGGACCTGGTCCGCTTCAGCACGGTGCGGAAGCCTGGCTCGCCGGTGAGGTCCGACCTGATCACCGCGGTGCGGTTGAAGTAGCCGAGCAGCGCCTCGTGCGCCGCCTCGGTACGGCCCGCCAGCGGGGTGCCGACCACGAAGTCCCGGCAGCCGGTCCAGCGCGCGAGCACGCTCTGGTAGCCGGCCAGCAGCACCATGAACGGGGTGCACCGCTCCTGCCGGGCCGTCCGGTCGAGGGCGGCGGTCAGCTCGGGGCCGAGGTCGACGGTGACGAACCCGGCGGGTCTGGTGGGGCTGGACGGTCTCGGCCGGTCGAACGGGAGGCGCAGCGCTCCGGTGCCGGCGAGCCGGTCCGCCCAGAACCGGAAGGCCTCCTCGCCCGCCTCCCCGCCCGTCCTGGCGCGTTCGGCGCGGGCGAAGTCGCCGTACTGCAGAGCGAGTTCCGGCAGTTCCGCGGGTGCCTCGCCGATCGCCTCGCGGTAGAGGGCGAGCAGTTCGCGCCACATCGTGCGGAAGGACCAGCCGTCCGCGACGATGTGGTGGACCACCACGCTGACCGCGTGTTCCCGCTCGCCCGCGCTGATCAGGGTCGCGCGCAGCGGCGGCGCGGCGGCGAGGTCGAACGGCGCGTTGACGTACGGGCGGCAGGCGTCGGTGAAGTCCTGCTCGGTCGCGCCCTCGGCCAGGCGGATCGTGACCAGGTCGGTCGCGGCCGGGGGCTGGACCAGTTGGACGGGCTCCGCCTCGTCGGGTCCTTCGGGCGCGAAGCGGGTGCGCAGGATCTCGTGCCGGGCGGTCAGCCGGTCCAGCGCGGTGCGCAGGGCCCGGGGGTCGATCGGCCCGGTCCAGCGCCGGTTGAGGTACATGTTGAAGCCAGCGTCGTCCGGGTGGACCTGCTGGAGGAACCAGAGCCGGCGCTGTTCGGCGGTCAGCGGGTGGATGGCGGTGGCGGTGGTGGTCACCGGACGGTCACCTCGGTCTCGGAGCGGTGCGGGAGGGTGGGCGCGGCGGCGTCGGCGGCCCGGTCCTGGATGGTCTGGAGGCCGACCAGGTCGTCGGGCTCGGCGTCGGGGACGTCCCGGTCGAAGTGGCGCAGCACGGGCACGGCCAGGCAGACCAGTGCGAGGGCCGCCATGGCGAGGCCGAACAGCAGGTAGAGCAGTCCGATGCCGCGGCCGTCGCCGGTGCCGATGAGCCGCCCGACGCTGCCGGCGAGGGCGCCGTCGTGGTCCATCAGCGGCTGGAGGAGTCCGGGGCCGAACGGGGCGACCACGGCGAAGCCGACCGGCAGGGTCGACCAGGCGACCATGGTGTTCACGGCGATCACCCGGCCGTGGAAGCGCAGCGGTACCTTGGTCTGCACGATGGTCGCGTAGGCGCCGTTGAGCAGGGCGAGCGCGAAGGTCATGCCGAACGCGCCGAGGGCGACCGTCCAGATCGACGGGCGCAGCCCGGTGAGCAGGCAGGCCGCGGCGACCACCAGGGTGGCGAGCAGCACCCCGCGCAGCTTCCGGCGGCGCGGTCCGCCCCAGGCCACCAGCGTGATCCCGCCGAGCACGGCGCCGAGGCCGGCGGCCGTCGACACCCAGCCGGCCGCCGAGAGCGGGGCGAAGGAGAGCACGAGCGGGGTGGTGAGCAGGAACAGCGGGGAGAGGAAGACGTTCAGGACGGCGAAGTACAGCAGCATCGCGCGGAAGTGCCTGCTGCCCAGGGCCCGGCGGAAGCCTTCGCGGATCTCCGCGGCGATGCTCTCCCGGCGGGTGGAGCCCATCAGGTCGGGGAACCGGACGGCCAGGGTGACGGTGACCGCGACGGCGTAGCCGGCCACGTCGAGGGCGAGGATGCCGCCGAGTCCGATCGCGGCGAGCAGCCCGACGGCGAACAGCGGGACGAGGAACTGGGCGAGGCCGAAGGCCATCTGGACCACGCCGTTGGCGCGGCCGAGGTAGCGCTTGGGGACGAGCTGCGGCACCGCCGCGTTCCAGGCGAGCCGTTGGAAGGAGAGGGCGGCGGACAGCACGGCGATGAGCGCGTAGGTGTGCCAGACCTGGAGGCCGCCGGTGGCGTACAGCAGGAGCAGGAGGGCCTGGGTGAGTCCGGCGGCGAGGTCGCCGATGAGCATGGTCCGGCGCCGGTCCCCCCGGTCGACGACCGCGCCGGCGAGCGGGGCGGCGAGGATGCCGGGGACCAGTCCGCAGGCGGCCAACAGTCCGAACTGGGCCAGGGAGCCGGTGCGCAGGTAGATCCAGACCGGGAGGGCGAACTCGGTGAGCGCCGATCCGATCATCGACACCTGCTGCCCGGAGGCGACGGTGAGGAAGCGGCGCATGGTGGGGCGGACGGACGCCCGGTCCCCGTCCGCGGCCGGTCGTTCGGCGTCCCGGGAGAGCCCGGCCAGCCACCAGGTCGCGCTGTCCGTGCGGCGGTGGCGGTCCTCCTCCCCCGCGGCGATCGACCGGTGGACGCCGGTGACGACGGCCGCGAGCTCGGCGGCCCGGTACTTGAGGTAGAAGTGGCCGGCCTCGTCGAGGACGACGACCGCGGTGGTGTCGGCGATCCGGTGCCACTCGCGGAAGCGCTCCTGGTAGAACTCGGTGGCCGGGTCACGGTCGCCGCAGACCGCGATCACCGGGGCCTTGATCCGGCCGCCCTCGGTCCCGAACATCCGGGTGAAGTACCGTTCGACGTCCTTGGTGCCGGTACGGCGGTTGCGGACGATGAGCCGCAGCTGCTCCGGGTCCAGTTCGTCGGTGTCCAGGCCGGCGGCGGCCAGCCCGTTGATCATGTCCTGGTCGCTGCGCAGCCGGTCGAGGAGTTCGGCCCACCGCTCCCCGACCGCCGCGCCGCGGCCCTTGGGCCGGGCGAAGGGGAAGATGCCGCCGAGGTGGACGGCGTCGATGTCGCGGCCGGCGGCCTCGACCCGGCGGGCGATCTCGACGGCGAGGCGCACGCCGACCCCGCAGTGCCCGTACAGCACGATCCGGCCCTCGACGTTCTCGAGGATCTCGCGGGCGCAGCGGTCGGCGACCTCGTCGACGTCCATCGGCTGCTCGCCGAGTTCGTGTCCGGGGACGGCGACGGAGTGCAGTGCCCAGTCCTCGGGCAGGGCGTCGGCGAGCGGTTTGTAGATGAGGGCGCTGCCGCCGCCGTAGGGCGTGCAGACGACGCTTCCGGTGGTGCGGCGCCGCTCGGGGGTGAGGCGGTGCAGCAGGCCCTGCGGCCCCCGGTCGGCGGCCGGGTCGGCGACGAGCGCGGCGAGTTGGCGGACGGTCGGGAAGCGGAAGAGGTCCATCACGCCGACGGGTGTCGGCAGGTCGGGGAAGGCGCGGCGCAGCCGGGCGACGACCTGGGTGGCGAGCAGCGAGTGCCCGCCGATCTCGAAGAAGTCGTCCAGGGCGCCGACCGTCGCGACGTCGAGCACCTCGGCCCAGATCGCGGCGATCAGCGTCTCGGTCACGCCCTCGGGCTCCACCCGGCCGGCGGCCGGGGCGGCGTCCTCGGGTTCGGGCAGGGCCTTGCGGTCGACCTTGCCGTGGGCCAGCAGCGGCAGCCGGTCGAGGACGACGAACCGGGCGGGGACCATGTAGTCCGGCAGGACGGCGCCGAGCTCCGCGCGCAGTTCGGCGGGGGCGGGGGCGGTTCCGCCGCCCGGGCGCTCGAGGTAGGCGACGAGGTTCTGCCTGATCCCCTCGCCCCGGACGGTCACGAAGGCCTGGGTGACGCCGGGCAGCGCGGTGAGGGCGGCCTCGATCTCGCCGGGCTCGACCCGGTAGCCGCGGACCTTGATCTGGTCGTCGGCGCGTCCGAGGTATTCCAGCGTGCCGTCCGTCCGCCAGCGGGCCAGGTCTCCGGTGCGGTACATCCGGCCGCCGGTCGCGGTGAACGGGTCGTCGAGGAAGCGTTCCGCCGTCAGGTCGGGGCGGCCCAGGTAGCCGCGGGCGAGCCGGTGCCCCCCGAGGTGGAGCTCCCCGGTCACGCCGGGCGGCACCGGCCGCCGGGCGCCGTCCAGTACGTAGCAGCGCGCGCCCGCGAGCGGGGTGCCGATCGGCGTGTTCCCCGGGCCGTGGTCCTCCGGGTGGACCTCGTGGACGGTGACGCCGACCGTCGCCTCGGTGGGGCCGTAGTGGTTGAACACCGCGCACCGGCCGAGGCCGGCCAGGTCGGCGGCCCAGGCCCGGGACGAGGCCTCGCCGCCGAGCACCAGGGCCCGGTGCGGCAGCAGGCGCTCGAGCGGGGCGTCGGCGGACAGTGCGGCCAGGTGGGAGGGCGTCATCTTGAGGTAGTCGAGCCGCGACGCCTCGATGTGCCCGGCGAGTTCGGCGCCGGCGATGCGGCGGGGCAGCAGGTGGACCTGGCCGCCGGTGGTGAGCGCCAGGTAGAGCATCGTGATGCTGAAGTCGAAGGACAGGGACTGCAGCAGGCCGTAGCGGGCACCGGGTTCGATCCGCAGCCGGTCCCGCACGCCGGCCAGGTAGTTGAGGATCTCGCGGTGCTGCACCGCGACGCCCTTGGGCTGCCCGGTGGACCCGGAGGTGTAGATGACGTACGCGAGGTGGTCGGGGCCGGAGGCCTCCGGGAGCGGCGCGTCGTCCGGGACGCCGTCCGGCGCCGGGGCGGCGTGGTCCACGAGCAGCTCCGCGCCTCCGTACGCGGGGAAGCGTTCCCGCAGCGCCGAGTCCGTCACCAGGACGCGCGCGTCGGCGTCCGCCACCAGGTGGGACAGCCGGGCGGGCGGCTGCTCCGGGTCCAGTGGCAGGTAGCAGCCGCCGGCCTTCAGGACGGCGACCAGCGCGACCGCCAGGTCCGGCGACTGCTCCAGGCACACCGCCACCCGGTCGTCCGGCCGGACGCCCAGCGCCCGCAGCCGCCGGGCCAGGGCCGTCGCCCTGGTGTCGAGTTCGCGGTGGGTGACGGTGGCGTCCTCGAAGACCAGGGCCGGGCGGTCGCCCGCCTGCCGGGCCGCGGCGGCGAGCAGCGCGGTCAGCGTCCGGGGCCCGCCGTCGGGGAGGTCCGGGCCGGCCGCCCAGTGGTCGAGCACGTCGGCGCGCTCGGTCGCGGTCAGCAGCGGCAGGTCCTCGACGGGCCGGTCCGGATCGGCGGCGGCCGCGGTCAGCAGGACCTCGAAGCGCTCGGTGAGCCGGCGCACGGTGTCGGCGTCGAACAGGTCGGTGCGGTAGGTGATCAGGCCGAAGAGCCCGCCGTCCTTCTTCTCCCGGAGGTAGAACGCGAGGTCGGCGTGGCTGGTGGTGGCCGCGTGCCCGAATCCCTCCGCGGTGGCGGCGGGTGCGGCGGAGGCCGCGCGGTCGCCGTAGTTCTGGAAGGCGAAGGTCACCTGGAACACCGCCGAGCGGCTGACGTCCCGCTCGATGTCCAGGTCCGCGACCATCTGCTCGAACGGCACCTCCTGGTGGGTGTAGGCGTTCAGCGTCGTCTCCCGCACCCGGCCGACGAGCTGCCCGAACGTGAGACCCTCCTCCAGCCGCGCCCGGATCGGCAGCATGTTGACGAACGCGCCGACCACGCCCTCCAGTTCGCGGTGGAGCCGGCCGGCCACGGCCGAGCCGACCGCGAAGTCCCGCTGTCCGGCGTGCCGGCCGAGCAGCGCCTGGAGCCCGGCCATCAGCACCATGTACGTCGACGCCCCGCGGGCGCGGGCGCACTCCGCGAGGGCGTGCACGAGCTCCGGGCTCCAGTGCAGTTCGACGGCCGCGCCGTCGTAGCCGAGCAGCGGCGGCCGGGGTCGGTCGGCGGGCAGCTCCAGGGCGGGGACGTCGGCGAGTTCGGTGCGCCAGTAGGCGCGGGAGTCGGCCAGGGCGCCGCTGTCCAGCCGGTCGCGCTGCCAGCGCGCGTAGTCCCCGAACTGCACCGGGAGCGGCGGGAGTCCGGCGTCGGCGCCGTGGGCGTACCGGGCGTAGAGCGCGTCCAGTTCGCGGTTGAGGATGTCGATCGACCAGCCGTCGCCGACGATGTGGTGCATGACCAGGGCGAGGACGTGGTCCTCGTCGGCGAGCCGGACCAGCAGGGCCCGCAGCAGGGGGCCGCTCGCGAGGTCGAAGGGTCTGGCGGCGAGCGCGCCGATCTCGTCCGCGGCTCTTCGTCCCGGGTCGGGGTCGTCGGAGGCGTCCACGAACTCGGCGGGGAACGGGCCCGGTTCGGCGACCAGGACCTCGGCCCTGCCGTCCTCCGTGACCGGGAAGGTCATCCGCAGCCCCTCGTGGCGCTCCACCAGGGCGGCCAGGGCGGCGTCCAGCGCCGGGCGGTCCAGCGGCCCGCGCAGCCGCCGGGCCGGGGCGAGCGTGTACGCGGTCGCGCCGGGCGTGAACTGGTCCATGAACCAGAGCCGTTCCTGTCCGCTGGACAGTGGCGGCGCACTGTCCGCAGGGCGGGGCTCGACCACCCGCACCGGGGCCGCGGCGCCCCGCAGGCGCTGGGCGAGGAGGGATCGTTTGGCGGCGGACCAGTCTGCGGGCAGGTCCCGGGTGTCGGTCATCGGCAGTCCATTCGGGCGTGGAGCGGGGCGGTCGCGGAAGGGCGGTCGGCGGCGGTCAACGCCGCTCTCGCACGACGGCGGCCAGGGCGGCCGGGGTGGAGGCGTCGAAGAACAGGTCGAAGTCGAGTTCGACCCCGAACGCGGCGCGGATCCGGGCGGTGATCTGGATGATCGTCAGCGAGTGTCCGCCGAGGTCGAAGAGGTCGTCCTCCGGGCCGATGCCGGAGGCGCCCAGGACCTCCTCCCAGATCGCCAGGACGCCCGCGGTGACCTCGTCGGCCGCCACGGGACCGGCCGCGGCGGTGCGCGGCGGGGCGGGCAGGGCGCGCCGGTCGAGCTTGCCGCTCGCCGTGAGCGGCAGGCGGTCGAGGGCCACGAACTGCCGGGGCACCATGACCGCGGGGAGGGTGCGCAGCAGGTGGTCCCGCAGGTCCGCGTCGGACGGCGGTTCGCCGCCGGGTGCGGCCACCCGGTAGCCGACGAGCGCGGGGTCCCCCTCGGCCTGCCCGCAGACGGCGACGGCGGCCGCGGCGACCGCCGGGTGGTCGAGCAGCGCGGCCTCGATCTCGCCCAGTTCGATCCGGTGGCCGCGGATCTTCACCTGGTCGTCGATCCGGCCGTGGAACTCCAGTTCGCCGTCCGGCGTCCACGCCGCGAGGTCACCGGTGCGGTACATCCGGCCGCCGGTTCCGGCGAACGGGTCCTCGACGAAACGTTCCGCCGTCAGCTCGGGGCGGCCCCGGTAGCCGTCCGCGACGCCGTCGCCGCCCAGGTGGAGCTCGCCGGGGATCCCGATCGGCAGCGGCCGGCCGTCCGCGTCCAGGACGTACGCCCGGGTGTTGGCGACCGGCCCGCCGATCACCACGGCCTCCGGTCCGGCCGGGACGTCGGCGCAGGTCGCGTAGATCGTCGCCTCGGTCGGGCCGTACCCGTTGATCAACCGCCCGAGGGAGCCGCGGAGTTCGCGGGCCAGCGGCAGCGGCAGGGCCTCCCCGCCGACGATCCCGGTCAGCCCGGCCGGCAGCGGCCCGGCGCTGAGCAGCACGCGCCAGCCCGCAGGGGTCGCCTGGAGGTGGGTCACGCCCTCGCGCCGGACCAGCCCGACCGTTCCGGGCGCGTCCAGGGCGGCGCCCTCCGGTGCGAGGACCAGCCGACCGCCGGTGACCAGTGGCAGCAGGATCTCCAGCCCGGATATGTCGAAGGAGAGCGAGGTCAGGCCGAGCCAGACGTCCCCGGGCCCCGAGCCCAGCCGTTCGGCGAAGGAGGTCAGCAGGTTCACCAGCGCCCGGTGCCCGATCTCCACCCCCTTGGGCCGCCCGGTCGAGCCGGAGGTGTACAGCACGTAGGCGAGGTCGCCGGGCGGGGTCGGCGCCGCCGCGGACCCCGGCTCGGCGCGGGCGCTCCCGAGCCGGAGGACGGCCGGCGCCGCCGCCACCACGTCGGGGGCGGGCTCCCGGTCGGCGACCAGCAGGGCAGCGCCGGAGTCGGCGAGCACGAAGGCGAGCCGCTCGGCGGGGTGTCCGGGGTCGAGCGGCAGGTAGGCGGCCCCGGCGGCGTGCACCGCGAGCAGGACGGCGGGCAGGTCGGCGGAGCGCTCCAGGTGCAGGGCGACGACGTCGCCCCGGCCGACCCCGGCCCCGCGCAGGACGGCGGCCAGTTCCTCGGTCCGCGCCACCAGCGCCCGGTAGGTCAGCCTCGCGGCGCCCGCGCTGACGGCGGGGGCGTCCGGCGTCTCGGCGGCCCGCTCCCGCACCAGGTCCAGCACGGTGCGCTCGCGCGGGTAGGAGCGGGCGGTGGCGTTCCACCCGTCCGTCACCAGGTACCGCTCCTCCGCGCCCAGCACCGGCAGGGCGCTCAGCGGCGCCTCGGGCGTGGCCGTCGCGGCTTCCAGCAGCGCCGTGTAGTGCCCGGCGACGCGGTCCGCGGCGTCCGGCGACAGGACCGCCGGGGCGTACTGGAGCGAGAACGCGAGCCCGTCGGCGGTGTCGACCGCCTGGAGGTGCAGGGTGTTGCGGGCGGCGCCGTTGAACACCGTGCGGTCCACCCGGACGGTGCTTCCCGGGAACACCGGGTCCACGGCGCGGGCGCGCCGGTAGCCGAACGACACGGGGGCCAGCCCGGCGCGCGGCGTGAGGCCGCCGACGGCCGCGCCGAAGGGCACGGGGCGGAACGGGTACCCGCCGCGGGCCTCGGCGCGCACGGCCCGGGCGTACTCGGCGAAGGACGTCCCGGTGCCCACCCCGGCCGGGGCGTGCACCGGCAGCTCGTTGACGAACAGCCCGATCTCCCCGGCCTGTTCGGGCGTCCGGACGGACAGCGGCACGGAGACCGGGACGGCCTCGCCGCCGTAGCGCAGCAGCAGTGCGTGCAGTGCGGCGAGCAGGAACTCGAAGACGGTGACGCCGCAGCGCTCCGCGGCCTCGGCCACGGCGGCCCGGCCGCGCGCGTCCGTCCGCCACGTGTCGCAGGCTCCGGAGGCCGGGGCCGTGACGGCGTGCGGCAGCCCCGGGAGGACGGGCTCGGTCGCCGCGGCCCACCGCGGGCCGTACCGGTCCGCCGCCCGGCGGACGAGGTCGGGGTCGAGCGGGGCCGGGGGCGGGGACGGGCTCCGGTCGGCGGCCTGGGCGGGCCCGCCCAGGGCCTGCGCGTAGGCCGCCGCGAGGTCCGCCACCAGGACGTCCTTCGACTCCCCGTCGAAGACCGCGTGGTGCACGACGGCGAGCAGCTCCGCCGCCTCACCGCGGCCGCGGTAGAGGGTGAACCGCGCCAACGGGCCCGTCTGGAGGTCCAACGGGCGGGCCGCGTCCTCGGCCAGCCGCTTCTCCCGGCTCTGCGCGCAGTCCTCGGAGGCGTCGACCACGTCGAGGACCGGGGCGGTGCCGGGCTCCGCGACGAGGCTCCCGCCGCGCTCCACGAACACCTGGGACAGCACGGGGTGGCGTGCCGTCACCGTCGAGACGGCACGGGCGAGGGCGTCGGCGTCGACCCGGTCGAAGGAGAGCAGGACGGGCATGTGGAACACCCCGTGGTGGCCGCCGAGGCGCTCGGTGACCCAGATGCCCCGCTGGAAGGGCGAGGCGTGCGGGGGGAGGGAGTGTGGCATGTGCGGCTCGATTCGGCAGTCGGTGAATGGTGCGTTCCCCGTGGCCGGGCGCCGACGTGGCCGACGCCGCGGATGCTCTGGCGACGCGGCCGACGGGCCGCCCCCCGGCCTCGACCTGCCCGGCCCGCAGATCCCCCCTGCGCACCGCCGGAGCGCCGTCGGTCTTCTCCCCGTCGAAGAGGCCGATCATGGTCCAGACCTGCCGAGAGGTTGGCAGAGAAGCCCTGCGCCGTCAAGGGTCGTTCCGACCCGTAGGAAAGACGTCATGAACGCGTCCAACCTGCGGGAATGCGACCACGGGGGCGGGCTTCTGATCGTTCGTCATCGTCTCAACGGGCCGCCGCTCCCGCCGTCGGCCTCCGGACTCCCGGAGCCGTCGCCGAATCGGGTCCGGGCCGTCGCCGCATCAGCTGAGCGCCCGCCGCCGGAGCGGCCCAGCAGCCACCGCCGGATCAGCCCCAGGCCCCGCCGATTCGGCCCCGGGGCGCCGCCGGATCAGCCGAGCGGGCGGCAGAGCAGCGCGGCCGGGGCCCCGTACTGGAGGCGCTGCCAGGTGGACGCGACGCCGGCCAGGTACTCGCCGTCCGCGCACTGGCCCTTGTAGCGGCCCGGCGCCCAGTCGCTCGCCACCGAGCCGCCGGTGGCGGGCCGGTTGTCGCCCCGGTCGAACCAGACCGTGCGGCCGGTCAGCGGCAGCGGGCCGGCCGCCGGGGCGCAGAGCAGGGCGGCCACGGCGTTGGCGCGCACGCTGTAGCCGACCGCGAAGCTGCGGTCGGGGCACTGGAGCTTGTCGTAGCCGGACGCCCAGTCCCCCGCGGTGACGTAGCGCCCGTCGGTGACGGTGGTCCAGTCGCCGCCGCCCACGGCCGGCTCGCCCGCATCGGTGCACAGGGCCCGGCTGTCGCCGCGGGCGAGGGCGGTCAGGCGCAGGCCGTCCGGGCAGTCGCCCTTGCGGTTGCCGGGGCTCCAGTCCGGGCGGGCCAGCATCCGCCGGGAGAGGACCTGGTCGGCGTGGTCGAGGGCGAGCATGCTCCAGTGGTCGACGGCGGGCACCGGGCCGCTCGCCGACGGCGCGCCGACCAGCCGGGTCCAGTCGGCGGCCCGCCAGTCGCCGGGGTCGGTGAGGCCGGTCCGGGTGCCGTCCGGACCGTAGGAGAGCAGCGCCCAGCTGTCCTGCGGCCGCCCGGCGGCGTCGGCCCAGCCGACCAGCGGCCAGACGGCGAAGTCGGTGTCGCCGCGCACCAGGATGTCGGTGAACGCGTGCAGCCAGGCCTGCTCCTTGGCGTCGGTCGAGCCCCGGCCGCCCGCGCCGAACTCGCTGATCCACACCGGGGCGGTGAAGTGCTGCCCGGCCCGGGTGACGAACAGCGCCTGATCGTCCACCACCTGGGCGAGCTGCTCGGGGGTGAAGTCCTGGTAGCGCGGGTCGCTGGTGGATCCCGGGCCGCTGCCGGCGCCGGTGTTGGCCGGGCCGGTGTAGCCGTAGAAGTGCGCGGCGTAGACCAGCTTGCCGGAGTCGATCAGGGTGTGGGAGAGGTTGCGCACCGGGGTGAGCATCGGGCGGCCGTGGCTGAACCCCGCGGCGGGGATGCCGTACCAGTTGATGCCCTCCATGACGACCAGCAGGTCCGGGTCGGCCCGCAGGATGCGGTTGCCGGCCTCCTCGAAGGCGGCGTACTCGTCGTGGGCGTCGCCGAGGCCCCAGTTGGGGTCGTCCCAGACGTCCCGGCGGACCTCGTTGCGCAGGTCGACGCCGACCACCCGCTTGTCGGCCTTGTAGCGGTTCACCATGAACAGCCAGTCGTCCTCCCACTGCGCGGTCGACTGGCCGCTGTTCCAGCGCTCGTTGCCGTCCAGGCCGCAGCAGAAGCGGTAGCTGGTGGTGTGGTTGTTGAGGATCACCGCGAAGCCGTCGGCGGTCAGCGCGGCCACCACGGCGTCGAACACCTGGAGCGGGGTCCGGCCGCGCAGCTGCGGGTTGGCGGCGACGGCGGCGTCCGGCACGGGGGCGGTGTCGTGGATCATCGCGTTGGCGAACGGCAGCCGGACGCTGTTGAGGCCCAGCCCGTGGAAGTCGGCCAGCAGCCGGGCCACCGGCACCCGGTCCAGGCCCAGCGGGAGGTTGTGCGACAGCTGGCCGGCCTGGTTGTTCGCCGGGTCGTCGGCGTTCCCGCTGCCCTGCCAGGTGCCCTGGGCTCCGGCCCAGTTGGCGGCCTTCAGCTTGAAGCGGTCACCGTCGGCGTCGACGATGTAGCGCCCCCGGGTGCTCAGCGGGCCGGTCCAGGACGCGGCGAGCCGGGCCCCGGCTCCGCCGTCCGGCGCCGCGATGCCGGGGCCCGCCGCCAGTACGGCGAGCACCGGCAGGGCCGCAACCAGGGCGAGCAGGCGCGCCGCGAGACTCTTCATCGTCATCCCCGCTGTGGTGAGGTGGCTCGGGCCGTCACCGGGCGCTCGGCGCGCCGTCGGCGAGAATGACAATATGACGGAACCTCATGTTCCGGGAGGGTGCGTACGGCGGCGCTTCCCCGGCCCCCCGCTTCAGTCCTCGCTGCCCTCCCCCGGGCCGTCCTCGGCGCGCTGGTCCTCGGTGCGCCCGGCCCGCCAGTAGCCCATGAAGCAGACCGCGCGCCGGTCCATCCCCCGCTCGCCGACCAGGTGGCGGCGAAGCTCGCGCACCGAGGCCGCCTCGCCCGCGATCCAGGCGTACGGCCGCCCGTCCGGCAGGTCGGCGGCGCGCACCGCCCCGGTGAGGCCCGGTGCGCCGGAGCGGCGGTGGAGCCAGACGGTCTCGACTCCCGCGCGCCGGGCCGGGAGGTAGGCCTCCTCGGCCGGCCCGTCCACCTCGGCGAAGACCCGGACCGGCAGGTGCGCGGGCAGTTCCTCCAGGATGGCGGCGATGGCGGGCAGCGCCGACTCGTCCCCGGCCAGCAGCACCCAGCCGGGGTCGACGGGCAGCCGAAACTCCACGCCGCCCGCCTCCTCGACGGCCGGTCCGCAGACCACCACCCGGTCGCCGGGCGCGGCCGTGGCGGCCCACCGGGAGCCCGGGCCGAGGTCCCCGTGCACGGCGATGTCGATGTCGATCTCGTCGGGGTCGCGGCGCTGGCCGCGGACGGTGTAGGTGCGCAGCACCGGGCGCATCCGCGGGTCGGCCTCCCGCCAGCTCTGGTACCAGCCGAAGTCGCCGTCGCCGGGCGGGATCAGCGGCTCGGACTGCCCGGGGAGCGGCAGCAGCAGCTTGATCCGCTGGTCGAGGCCGCCGTTGACGAACCCGGTGAGGCTCTCACCGGTGAGCGTGACGCGGACCAGGTGCGGGGTGAGCCCGGCGGTGCGGGCGACGCGCAGGGGGAAGAGCGCGAAACGGGCGGGAGCGGTGACGGTGGACAGGGCGGGCTCCTTCCAGCGAACGGGCAGACGCCGCGGCCGTGCCGGTCCGTACGTCGTCGACGCGCACCGCAGCTTAGGTGAGGCTAACCTAAACTCCGCGCCGAGGACAGCCGCCCTGGTCCGCCGTCAGCCGCCGTTCCCGTCAGTCGCCGCTCCCGGCCGCCACCGGGTCGGTGATGCCGCCGGGCGAGGCCTCGCCCCGGACGTCCCAGCCGGCCAGGCGGGCCGCGGGCTCGTAGACGGACTCGTAGAAGTCCAGCACCACGGCACGCGGGTCCTCCCGGCCGCGGACCTCGTCGTACGGCAGGACGGCCAGGTGGCTGCCGCTGCGCTCGACCCAGCGGGCGGCACCGGGCCGGAGCGGGCTGTCGGCCAGGCCGGCGGGCTCGGGGGCCGCGTAGGAGTAGAAGGCCGGGTCCGGGAAGGAGTCGTCGCCGAACCAGAAACCGGAGCTCACGACCTCGCGGGAGTAGGCCTCGCGGGTCACCGGGTCGACGGTCCGCGGCTGTTCGATCACCCGGCCGGAGAAGCGGGTGACGGCGATGTCGAAGGTGTGCCAGAAGTGGTGCACCGGGCTGATCTTCCCGCAGAAGCCGGCGGCGAACTCCTCCAGCACCAGGTTGACCTGGCTCAGCACCTGCCAGTAGCGGTTGACCCAGAACGGGTCGTAGGCGGCGTGCTCGGTGTCCTCGGTGAACGGCCGGCCGGCGTCGGGCAGGTCGAACGGGAACGGGTGCGAGACCGTGACCGGCACGCCGACCGCCGCGAGGGAGTCGAGCGTACGGCGGTAGAACGACGCCACGGACTGCCCGGTGAGCGGGAACGAGGCCGTGCGGCCGTCCGAGGAGGAGACCACCAGCCGGTGGTCGACGAAGTCGAAGTCGACGCAGAAGGTCCCGCCCCCGTCCAGCACGGCCATCGGGCGGGTGGTGATGCCGCGCCCGGTGAGGTGGTAGGGGACGTTCCACCAGTGGTTGCGCCGCACGCTGCACGCCAGGCGGATCTTGCCGACGACCTGGGCGAAGCGGTGGACCGTCGCCTTGGAGTCCTGCCACTGGGCCAGCGGGATCGGGGGGAACAGCTCCATGGGGGCCACGCTAGGCCGGTGGGGGCCGCCCCGCATCCGCACCCGGGCGTCGCACGGCCTCGGCC
>NZ_JBHVEU010000101.1:0-22552 GCF_042802075.1 Kitasatospora sp. NPDC057518 | reverse complement strand
GCGCACCGGGCGGGCCGCCGCCGGAGGGCGGGCTGCCGCTCGCCGCACCGCCACCGTCACCGCCCGGCGGACCGGTCTCGCCCGGAGGGCCGAGCCGGACCACCAGTAACGGCGCCCCGCCACCCGCCCGCTCGCGTTCCCGCTCCGCACCGCCGAGCGCGGCGGGCTCCGCCGCCCCGGCCCGGAGCGCCGCCGCACGCAGCCGTACCGTCAGGTCCTTGCACTCCGAGACCGCGTCCACGCCGTCGATGCACGTCCAGTAGAGGCTCTCGGTGTCCGCCCCGCAGGCCAGCACCACCAGCGTCTCGCCGACCTCCTGGAGCAGCCCGTCCAGCGCCCCCAGGGCCGGCGCCAAGTCCCCCAGGTCGGTGAGCCGCGCGGCCCGGCCGCCGCTCACCAGGGCGGCCCGGACGACGGAGCGGTCCAGGCAGACCGCCGCGTGCGCCCCGGCCTCGGACAGCTGCTGCCCCAGCCCGGTGAGATCCTCGTCCTCCGACTCCGCCAGCCTGGCGCCCACCGCCTCGGTGAGCAGCGCGGCCTGCCGCGCCTCGGCCAGCACGTCCGGTACGTGCCTGGCCTCGGCCAGGGCGTACCGGGCCGTCTTGATCAGTCGCAGCGCCTCCATGGCCACCGCTCCTCCCGCTCGCTGTCGCCGTCGACCCGGGCCGCCGGGAGGGGCGGTCCGCGTGGTGACGGCTGGTCACGGCGAAAGCGTGCGAGGAAGTGCGCGAGCGCGCATCCACGTTGTCAGAAGCTGTGGACAAGTCCGGGGTTGTGGATAACTTTCGTCCCTCACACGGGTTGGTCGTCCACGTCCGGGTTGACGGAGGTCGCCCTCTCGGGCGCGCGGGCCACGCTCCCGGCGGCCTCGCCCGCCCCCTGGTCGGCGTCGGACGCGTCCTGGCCGGCGTCGCCCTCGTCCGTCGGCACCGGGAAGCGGAGCTCGTTCCGCTCGATCTTGGCCGCCAGGGCCTCCAGCGGATCCACCCCGACCGCCGTGCAGAACTGCAGCAGGTACGCCAGCACGTCCGCGACCTCGTCGTGCACCCGGTGCGCGCGCTCCGGGTCGGACATCACCGCGGCCGCCTGCTCGGGCGTCAGCCACTGGAAGATCTCCAGCAGCTCCCCCGCCTCCACGCTCAGCGCCGCCGCCAGGTTCTTCGGGGTGTGGAAGGGCTCCCACCGCCGGGCCGACGCGAAGTCCACCAACCGCTGCCGCAGGACATCCACCGTGGGCTCTGCCGGCCCCGTCACTCGTTCGCTCACCCCTCCAGGTCTACCGCATCCCGGCCCTCCGCCCCACCGCCCACCGAGGACACCCCACCGCTCCTCGCGAATCCGGCCACCCCCGCCGACTCCTCCGACCCGCCCCCGCCCGCTTCCGCCCCCAGGCCGACCGCCTCCCCGGCCGCCTCCCCGGCCGTCTCCCCGTCCACCGCACCAGCCGCGCCCCCGGCCGCCTCCCCGCGCCCGCCCTGGACCGGCACCCGCGCCGTCTCCGGCCGCAGCACCGTGAACCCCGAGTCCGGGTCCCGCCGGCACTCGACCAGCACCACCCCGCCCCCGGGCCCGCAACCCAGCACCTCCCGCGCCGCCGCCGGCTCCTGCAGGGCCGCGACCACCCGCAGCTGGCTGCGCTCCGCCATCTCCCGCGCCAGCCGCAGCAGCGTGCCGGTCTGCTCGGCGGAGAGTCCCGCCCCCAGGTCCTCGGCCAGCACGGTGAGCTGCCGGTGCGCCCAGGGCACCTCGGCGGCCACGTCGAGGTCGAGCACCCCGGCCCCGGTCAGCAGCACCGCGGCGAAGGCGAGGTGGCGCAGCATGCCATCGGAGGCCTGGTCGGCCCCGGTGCGTCCGAGGACGCCCTCGTCGAAGACGGCGAGGACCCGCTTCACGCCCGCGCTCTCGCGCTCGGCCAGGGTGAGCCCGAGCAGCGGGTGCGGCGCGGCGGCCTGCACGGCGCGCAGCAGCTGCCCGTACCGGCGCGGGCACTCGTTGCTCAGCCGGGCGACGACGGCGGAGATGTTGGCGGCGTTGCTGCGCAGCCGGGCCTGCGGGTCGGCCCGGGCCCAGCCGCGCATCAGCGCGGGGACGGGGTGCAGCGGGAAGACCTCGCGCAGCGCGGTGAGGAGGTCCTCGGTGGCGGCGAGGACGAGGCACTCCCCGGCCGAGGAGCCCGCGACCCGCAGCGGCAGCTGTGCGGTGATCATCGTGCCGCTGGGGAACGGTGCCCGGATGTCGCCCTGGCGGGTGTCGTTGTGCCAGCAGACGTTGACCCGCCGGTTGCGGACGTCCTGCTCGCCGGTGTCCATCAGGGTCCGGCCGTCGAGGGTGAGCGATTCCCGGGCGATCCGGACCGGGCCGTCGGTGCGGACCACCACGTCGAGCCGGATCAGGCCGTGCGGCGAGCGGACGGTGCAGCCGAGGTTGATCGCGTGCCGCCCGTGCGGGACGCACCCGTCGAGGCCGCCGCGGACGGGTGCGGCGAGCGGGCCGGTGCGCTCGGGCAGTCCGTCCAGCGAGTCGGCGATCTCCTCGCCGAGGGCGAGCCGGGACAGCACGGCCAGCGCGTCGAGGGCGTTGGACTTGCCGACGCCGGCGGGCCCGTGCAGCACGGTGAGGGGCGCGAGCGGCAGCACCGCGCGCCGGTAGGACTTGAACGAGGTGAGTCGGAGCTCCTCGACGGTGGGTCGCGGCACGGGCGGCCGGTCGGGCCCCGGGGCGCCCGGTCGGAGGTGGGACGGCCCTGCGGGCACGGTGGCGTCGCGGTTCACCTGTCGGACGTTAGCCGCAGGCCGACCGGCAGAAACGTGCCTGCGCGGCAGATTCATCCCAACGTGGGGCTCAGCGCCGGTACGCGGCCACCGTCACCGAGGCCGTCACCTCGACCGGCTCCGGCAGTTCCGCGAGCGCGGCGGCGAGCCGTTCCGGGTCGGTGTGCCAGGCGCTCGGCCCCATGCCGACGACGGTGCGCACGTCCTGCGGGCCGAGCCGCAGGGTGAACTCGACCTCGCGCCGCCCGGCGGGCTCCAGGTACGGCCCGAGCTTCTCGTCGATCCGCCGCTGCTTCTCCTCGTCCACCGACAACAGCCCCAGTGCGCCGACGAGTTCACGCAGGTGGCGGGCGGTCGGCGAGACCAGCAGCAGGGTGCCGCCGGGGCGCAGCACCCGGCGGATCTCCGGCCCGTTGCGCGGTGCGAAGACGTTGAGCATCAACTCGGCCGAGGCGTCCCGCAGCGGCAGCGGGCGCCAGGCGTCGCACACCACGGCGCCGATCCGGGGGTGCGCCTTGGCGGCCCGGCGCAGCGCGAACTTGGAGATGTCCAGGGCCGCGCCGACCGTGCCGGGCAGGGCGTCCAGGACGTGCGCCAGGTAGTGGCCGGTGCCGGCGCCGAGGTCGGCGACCAGGCCGTCGGACGCACCGGCGACGGCGGCGGCGGCCTCCGCCAGCGCCTCGGCGATCGGCCGGTAGTGCCCGGCGGCGAGGAAGTCCGCGCGGGCCGCGACCATCTCGGCGGTGTCCCCGGTGCCGGTGTGGGCGTCGCCGGCGAGGAGGCTGACGTAGCCCTGCTTGGCGAGGTCGAAGCTGTGCCCGGCCGGGCAGCGCAGGCTGCGGTCGTGCCGGGTAAGGGCCTGCGCGCAGTGCGGGCAGGCCAGGTAGCGCTCGATGTCCTGGAGCAAGGTTCCGTCTTCTCTCGCCGTACGCCCCGGCCGGTCGGGGCGCCAGCCAGCCTAACGACCCCGGCGGGCCGGACGCCCCAGGCCGGCCCTACTCCGCACCCCTCCTGGGCCCCGGCCCGAGCCCCGCGAGCGCCCGCCCCCGCCCCCGCTCCGCCCCGACCCGCAGCGCCAGCGCCACGAGCGCCTCCGGCGCGCCGGCCCGGCCCCGGACCCCCGGGAAGGCGTTGACGTCCACGATGACCGGCTCGGCGGGCCCGTCGAGCAGGTCGACCCCGTACACGTCGAGCCCGAACACCTCGCCCACGCGCAGCGCGAGCGCCGCCCGCCCGGCGGACGGCTCCCAGTCCTCCGCCCGCCCCGACTTCCCCGTGCCGGTGGCGAGTTCGGACTGCCGCCGGGCCGCGAACACCTGTCCGTCGACGACCCACAGTTTCTGGTCCCAGCCGGTCCCCGGGACGAACGGCTGGGCGACGACCGGCTCCTCGGGCCAGCGCTCGGCGAGTTCGCGCAGCCGGGCCGGCCCGTCCACCCGGGCGACCAGGTCGTGCCGCCTGCTGCGCCGGCTCTTGACCACGAACGGGTAGGCCGGGTCGGCGAGTTCACCCAGCAGGCCGACCGCGTCGGTGGCCGCGAAGGGCAGCCCGGCGGCGCGGGCGAGCTCGGCCATCCGCACCCGGTCCTGGCACAGCCCGGTGGCCGCCGCCGAGTTGACCACCGGCGCGCCCCGCCGCTCCAACTCCCCCGCCAGCGCCAGTGCCTGCGGCGTACGGGCCTTGAGCAGGTAGACGTCCGCGAGCCCGGCCACGGGCCCCGCGGGCGGGACGGCCGCGACCTCGTGCCCCCGGCGCACCAGCAGTTCGGCGGCGGCCGCCAGCACCGGGTGCCCCGGGTCGCCGGTGATCAGCCCGACCTTCACAGCAACTCCCCCTCACCGAAGCCCCGTTGGCCGTACGGGTCGCCGCCCGCGGGCACCAGTTCGGCGGGCCCGGCGGGCAGCGACACGGCCGTGCCGCTGCGCGCGAGCCGCAGCACCGCGCGGGCGACCCGGGCCACCGCGTCCGGCACCTGCCGGAAGCTCGGGAAGTCGTTGACGTCCACCACCACCGGTCCGTCCGGCCCCAGCAGCACGTCCACCCCGTACAGGTCCAGCCCGAACACCTCGCCGACCTGCGCCACGATCCGCGCGACGCTCCCCGGCAGCGGCACCTGCCGCTCGCGCACGCCCTGCCCGGGGTGCAGCGGGGAGGAACGTTCCGTCGCGAAGAGCTCGCCGTCGACGCAGTACACCTTGAGGTCGGTCCCGGAGTTGGGTACGTACGGCTGCGCAATCAGCAGCCCCTCCCCCGCCAGTTCCGGACCCACCTCCAGCAGCTGCTCGGGGCTGCGCACCAGCCGCACGGCGCGCCCGGAGCTGCCGTCGGCGGGCTTGACCACCAGCGGGTACTCGGCGGCCGGGATCTCCGCCAGTCGCTCCCAGCGCGCGGCCGCGTACGTCACCGGGACGGGCAGGCCGCGGGTGCGGCCGATGACCGCGGCGAGCGCCTTGTCCCGGACCCCGCGGATCGAGCGCACGTCGTTCACCGTGGTGAGGCCGACGGCGGCGGCCGACTCCAGCAGGGTCAGCCCGGGGCCGCCGGACACGGTCTTGAGCACCCAGGCGTCGTGGCTGCCGGCCCGGACCTCCTCGGAGATCGCCAGCAGCGAGTCCCCGGGGCGCAGCACGTCCACCCGGTGCCCCCACGCGGTGAGTTGGCGTGCCACGTCGAGCGGCATGCCGTCGTGCCGGTAGTGTTCCTCCACCAGAAAGCAGAGCCTCATCGGCCTGTCTTCCCCCTTGCCTCGCCTCGTGCAGACGTCCGCCGTCCCCCTCGGCAGAGCTGTAAAGCCTTCAGCATGCACGCCGTGGCCGCACAAGATCGCTGCGGGCGGGTAAGCGTTCGGCAACAATCGGCCCCCGGAACGGCGACGCGCGGGCGGCGCCGAGCCCGGAGGAGCCGCGGCCCGCCCCGACAAACCGGTGGCGCCCCTCCCCCGCCCCTGCTTGGATGCACGCCGTGACCCCTGATGATCATGCCCACGACCGCCCCCTGCTCGACGAGATCGAGCGCTACTACGACGCCGTGCCCCGCAGCGCCGCCCGCACCGAGGACTTCGGGCCGCTGACCCTGTTCCTCCGCGACGGGGCCGGCTGGCCCTACTACGCCCGCCCGACCCTCGGCCACACCGGCCCCGCCGCCACCGCCGAGGACGTCCGCCGGGTGCTGGAGCGGCAGCGGGAGGCGGGCGCGCCGGAGGCCTTCGAGTGGGTGGCCGAGCAGAACCCGGAGCTGCGCGCGGCGGTCGAGGCGGCGGGCCTGACGGTGCACGAGCACCCGCTGCTGGTGCTGGGCCCGCAGGACGAAGCGGCCCCGGCGCCCGAGCTGCCGGAACGGGTGGAGGTCCGGGTGCTGGCACCGGACGCCCCGGAGCTGGCGGCCGCCGTCGCCGTCCCGCGCCTGGCCTTCGCCGAGCCGGGCACCGCCGTCGGCCCGGCCGGCGCGGCCGAACTCGCCGAGCGCGCGGCGACGTTGGCGGCCGACGGCACGGCGGAGCGGATCGCCCGGCGGATCGCCACCGGCACCACCGTGCTGGCCGCGGCCGTCGAGGACGGCACGGTCCTGTGCGCGGGCCAGCACAACCCGGTGGGCCCGGTCACCGAGGTGGCCGGGGTGGGCACGCTCCCGTCCGCGCGCCGTCGCGGGCTGGGCCTGGCGGTCACCGCGGCCCTGGTCGAGCACGCCCGGGCGAACGGGGTGCGGACGGTGTTTCTGTCCGCCGCCGACGAGGACGTCGCCCGGATCTACCGCCGGGCCGGCTTTCGCACCTTCGCGACGGCCCTGATCGCGGAGCCCGCCGCCCAGCAGGAGCCTGCCGCCCAGTAGGAGCCCCCCGCCCGGCAGGCGCCTGCCACACGGTAGGAACCCTCCACCCGGCAGGAGCCCCCCGCGTAACAGGCCGCCCACCGGCCCCGGCCCGGAAGGCCCCGGCAGGAACGGGAACGGGGACGGGAACGGGAACAGGACCGGGGACGGCGCCGGTCAGTCGTCGTCCTCGTCCTCGTCGTCCGCCCCGCTGACCTCCTCCCCCTCCGCCTCGTCCACCACCCAGGCCGCGAGCCGCTCGGCGACGCCCGACACCCCGAGCCGCCCCTCGCGGATGGCCCGGGAGAGGCTGCGCACCTCGCGGGCGGTGGTGGCGACGGTGCAGCCGCTGGCGACGAGGTAGGCGTAGGCGACGGCGGTCGCGAAGAGTTCGTTGGTCTTCTCCAGTGCCGGCACCCGGATCAGCTGGTGCATCAGCGCGGCGGCGCGGTCCTGTGGTTCGGGGTAGACCGAGATGTCGAATATCTCGGCCTGGTGGCGGGTGACCGCCGCGAGCAGCGAGCCGTAGTCGGTGACCTGCGGATCACCGGGCGTGTACTGCTCGGCGGTCATGAGCAGCCACGAGAGGTCGACCTCCAGCTTCAACGGCGCACGTCCTGGAGGTCGCCGGGCTCCCCGAACTCGGCGAGGAAGGCCGACTCGTACTCCTTCATGAACTGCGCGGCCGCGTCCACGAAGGCCCGCCCTGACTCGCCCATGTCCTGTTGGACCAGGCGCTCGATGTACTGGTTCATGGAGATCCCCTGCTGCTCCGCCCGTTCCCGGGCCATCTCGGCGGTCGTGGCGTCGACCCGCACGTTCAGCTGCTTCTTACCCATGCCGTTCAAGCTAGCGCTCAAGTGCTAGCACAACAAGGGCGTGCGCACACCGCCCGCACACCTGCCGCACGCCCCCGCGCAACCCGGCCGTCACCGCGGCGCCGGACGGCAGCCACCGGAACGTCGGACGGGCCGCCGGCGAGGCGCCGGAACGCCGGACGGGCCGGGCCCGCGGCTGGCTGCCACGGACCCGGCCCGCGCCGGAAGGGGGCGGATCAGAACTGGGTGCTGACGGTCACCCCGCTGAAGTCGCTCTTCGCGTAGAGGCTCACGTAGCGGTAGCCCGCCGTCGGGTTGGTCACCGTGATGCTCTGGGTGGTGCCCGCGTTGGTGGAGGCGGCGGTGTAGGCGCTCGGCGAGGCCCAGGTGCTGTCGCTGTAGTACAGGTACGCGGTGCCGGTGCCCCCGGAGGTGGTGATCTTCAGGGTGCTGGTGCCGGCCGGCAGGTAGACGTACAGGTAGTCCAGGTTGCCGGCGGTGGCCGACAGGTTGGCGCGCGAGCAGTTCTTGCCGAGCGCGTCGGCGCGCGGGTCGGTGCAGGCAGGCGGGGTGGTCGGGCCACCGCCGCCGCCCGTGGTCACGGCGACGGAGGCCGGGGTGCTGGCGGTCCTGCCGGTGTCGTCGGTGACGGTCAGCGCGACGGTGTAGGTGCCGGCGGCCGCGTAGGTGTGGGTCGGGTTCTGCTGGTCGGAGGAGCTGCCGTCGCCGAAGGTCCAGTGCCAGGCGGTGAGCCGGCCGGCGCCGGTCTGGACGGACTTGTCGGTCAGCGTGACGGTCGCGCCGGAGACCGACTGGCCGAACAGCGCGGTCGGGCCGGCCGCGAGGCAGGCACCGCCGGCGCAGGTGTCGAGCCAGGCGTCGAAGTCGGCGTCGTAGCGGGTGCCGATGCCGTTGTAGACCGCGTAGCCGCCCTGGTAGTCGCCGGTGCGGAAGTGGGCGAGCATGGCGTCGATGTCCGCCGGGTGCTTCTCGAACATGTACCGGACGGCCAGGTAGCCCCACGGGTAGGTGCGCACGGTGTCCGAGTTGCCGTACGTGTTCTGGAAGAGGGTGCTCAGCTTGTAGGTGTGCTTGGCGGCCTCGGCCATCGCCTGGGTGTCGGTGGTGCCGCGGTAGGCGTAGGACTCGTACTCGGCGACGCCCTCGATCCACCAGATGTCCGGGACGGAGATCTCGGTGGAGAAGTTGCCCTTGAGGTCGTAGATGTTGTCCAGGTAGTGGGTGTACTCGTGGTTGAGGTTCCACACGTTGGCGGTGAAGCCGTCGTTCCAGGACTTCTGGTACATCACGCACACGGCCCGGTTGTTCGGGTCGGTCGGGTCCATGACGGTCTGTCCGCCGTTGTCGGTGGAGTTGTTGAAGATCGCCCAGGAGTAGGTCAGGTAGTCCGCCTGGTTGGCGAAGACCGCGAGGGTGAGCTCCTTGTCGTACTGACCGGGGATCGGACCGTTGTCCTTCACCAGCTTGTGGAAGAAGGTGTCCTCGCCGCGCAGGCTGGCGCAGACCGCGGCCAGGTCGGCGGGCGACAGGACCTCGGTCTGGATGGTGCGGTTGTCGCACACCAGCTGGTTCGGCAGCACCGCGGCGGTCAGCTTCGCCGGCAGGTCGCAGATGCCGTAGTACGAGCACTGGCCGGGGTCGAAGCTGTTGGCCTGGTAGGCGGTGTGGACGTACAGCGGGCCGGTGGCGCCGGTGATCTGCGCGCCGTCGAGGACCGCCTTGACCTTGCCCTTGACCGCGGCCTCGACCACCGGGCCGTCGCCGGCCATCCGGCCGAGGTCGTTGCCCGCGTTGACGTCCAGGTAGGCGTTGGCCGTGCCGAGCAGGTCCTTGTGGTTCAGCGCGAAGTCGCCGAGGGTGGCGCCGATGCTCGGGTCCGCGCCGACCGCGCTGACGAAGTCGGGGTTCCAGTTGCCCCGCCACAGCGGCGCGGAGAGCACCGCGTTGACCGCCTTGAGCATCTTCGGGAAGGCGTTGTACGAGTTGTCGTACGCCGTCAGCACCTGCTTGTAGACGCCCAGGTAGCTGCCCTGGAGGTTGGCGCTGTCGGTGAGCACCAGCACCTCGTTGAGCACGGCGCCGTTGGCGTCGCTGACGTCGGTGCGGTGCGGGGCGGCGAAGAACGCGTCGAGGGCGGCCTTGGAGCCGCTGGTCAGGGCCGCGCCGTAGGGGCCCACCGCGTCCGCGTTGTTCGACTGCACGAACCAGCCGGCCCGCTGGAAGAGCACGAGCTGCAGGATGGCGGTCGAGTTGTCGCCGGTGTAGCCGGCCGCCATGGTCCGGAAGGCGTCGGCGACGGTGAGCATCTTCGATTCCTTGAAGATGCTGCCCGCGTCGGTGCCGGTGACGTTGAACAGCGTGTTGACGCAGTCCGTGGTCGAGCCCTCGATGAAGGAGACCAGGTCGGCGCCGCTGCGGCTGCCGAAGTCGGCCGGGGTGCAGCTCTGCGCGGCGGCCGCTCCGGCGGCGCCGCGGGCGGCGAGGGCCGGCTTGGCCGGGGGCGCCTTCGGCTCGGCCGGGCGCGGCGCGGTCTGCACGACGGTGTCGGCCGGCTGGCCCATCACGACCTGGCCGAGCAGCGCCGGGGGCAGCGGCTTGGCGACGGGGGCGAGGTCCTCGGCGGCACGGGCCTGGGCGGCCGGGTCGACGGTGAGGAAGGCGCCGAGCGGCTTCGGCTGGACGGAGCCCGGGTCGGCCGTCGGAGCACCGGCCGCGGGCCGGGCGGGAGCGGCGGAAGCACCGGAAGCGGCCGAGGCGGCGGAGGCGGCTGACGCCGTGGCCGGCAGCAGCGTGGCGGCGGCGCAGCAGCCGGCCACGAGGCCGGCCAGCAGGGTGGGGAGGGGTATCCGTGGGCGCACTGGTGGGGTCCTTCTCCTGTGGGGGAGGCGCTGGGAGGACTGCCGAGACGTTGGGGGAACGCGTCATGATCCTGCCAGCGACGGAAGGTCAGAACAATGTCACAGGTCATATGACATTTCCCGGCCCGGCCATAACACGGACCCCCGCCCACTGCCGCTACGACCGGTACGTCCGCGCGGCCCACGCCTGGAAGCTCGGCGCGGCCGCGATCAGGTCCCGGTACGCCGCGGCGGCCGCCCCGAACAGCGTCTCCACCACCTCCCCGCCCACCCCGGCCGGCCGCCAGACCAGCAGCTGCCGGACCCAGATCGGCGTCCCCGCCAGCGGCTTGACCACCACGTCCGCGAGCGGCCGGGTGGTGGCCTGGACGACGGAGATGCCGAGCCCGGCGGCGATCATCTCCTGGAGCTCCAGCCGGCCGCCGAGGAACTCGTGGACGGTCGCCGGGGCGAACCCCGCCGCGGCGCAGGCCCCGTGGAAGACGCCGTGCCAGCCGGCCCCGTCGTCGGGGGTCAGGAACCACTCCTCCTCCGCGAGGTCCGCCAGGGCCACCTCGGTGCGGTGCCGCAGCCGGTGGCCGGCCGGCAGCGCGACGAAGACCGGCTCGGTGACGATGCCGCGGTGCGCGACGGACGGCGAGTGGCACAGCTCCCGGCCCGGGTAGTCCACGGCCACCGCGACGTCCGCCTCGCCCCGCTCCAGCAGCTCGACGATGTCCGAGGAGCGGTAGACCGACGTCACGGTGAAGCGCTGCCCGGGCCGCTGGTGCCGGGCCCTGGTGACCAGCCCGGGCAGGATCGGGGCGTTGGTGGCCGCCAGCCGCAGCTCGCGCGGGGCGGGCCCGGCCGAAGCCTCCGCGCGGCGGCCCAGGCAGTCGGCGCGGGTGAGCAGTTCCCGGGCGGCGGCCAGCACCTCCACCCCGAAGCCGGTCGGCGCGACACCGGCGGCGGTGCGTTCGAACAGCGGGGCGCCCAGGTGGCGTTCGATCCGGCGCAGCTGGGTGCTGGTCGCCGGCTGCGAGGCGCCGAGCAGGGCGGCGGCCCGGCCGACGCTCCCGGTGTCGGCGATGGCGCACACCACGCGCAGGTGCCGCAGCTCCAACTCCATGACGCTCCCCCTCACGCATCGGCCGGCCCCGGCCGACGGCGCGGGGCGGCTGCCGCCAAGGGCGGTGCAACAGCACACATCACATGTCAGCTGCTCACCTTCGCCCCGGCGATTTGCCTCGTCAAGCCCCCTCCCGGGACCCGACGGCACTCCGCGCACCATCTTTTACCCGCGCATTGCCGACGCCTGACCTTCCGCCCTGCTCCGGTCGCGTCCACACCTGTCCTCCGCCCCGCTCCGGACCCGCCCGCACCTGCCCTCCGCCCCGCTCCGGACCCGCCCGCACCTGCCCTCCGCCCCGGTCCGGCCCCCGCCCACCACCGCCGTGCCGCCACCAGGCGGAGCGGGACTTGAAGACCGCCCCACCGTCCGGGACGCTGAAAACCCCCCTGCGTTCCCCCCGAGCGGGCACCGACCGGTGCGGAGGCCGACCGATGACAGCCATGTTCGATCAGGAGCTGCGCGAGCAGCTCGCCCAGGCCCGCCGGGACCTCGCGGCGGCCCGGGCCGAAGGGGACGCCGACGGCGTCCAGGCGTACGAGGGCCGGGTCGCCTCGCTCCTGCGGCTCGCCGCCCAGCACGGCATCGACCTCCCGCACAGCGTCGACGAGGAGGAGCACAACGAGTAGCCGGCCCCCGGACGCGGCGGAGGCGGCCACCCCGAACGGGTGACCGCCTCCTGCCGTGCCTTCCCGGCGCCCGGGATCACTCCCCGGCCGGCTCCAGGATCGCCACGCACTCGAAGTGGTGCGTCATCGGGAACAGGTCGAAGGCCCGCAGCGACACCGGCCGGTAGCCGCCCTCGCGGAAGAACTTCAGGTCCCGGGCGAGCGCCGCCGGGTCGCAGGCCACGTACGCGATCCGGCGCGCCTCCAGGCCGACCAGGTGGGCGACGGTCTCGCGGCCGGCGCCCGAGCGCGGCGGGTCCAGCACGATCAGGTCGGTGGCGGTGATGCCGGTGCGCGGCAGCAGCGTCTCGACCCGGTCGCACTCGATCTGAACGTTGTCCAGCGCGGCCAGGTTGTGCCGGGCGTCGACCACGGCCTGCTTGGCGGACTCGATGCCGAGCACCGCGCCGTCCTCGCCGACCCGGTCGGCCAGCGCGCCCGCGAACAGGCCGACTCCGCAGTACAGGTCGAGCGCGCTCTCGCCCCACTGCGGGTCCAGCCCGTCCAGCACCGCGTCGACCAGGGTGTCCGGCGCCTCCGGGTGGATCTGCCAGAAACCGCCGTCGCTGATCCGCCAGGTCCGCCCGGCGGCCCGCTCGCGGACGAAGCCGCGCCCGTGCACCTTGTGCACGTCGCCCTGCTCGTCCACCCGGGCGATCGACACCGGCTTGTCCAGCTCGACCAGCGGCAGCTGGGCACCGTCGCGCGGGGTGAGCACCACCTGGCGGTCGGAGGAGCCGGTCGCGGCGATCACCTCGACGCTCGCCACGCCCGGCCAGTCCCGGGTCTCGACGCCCAGCTCGGTGACGCCCTCGGCGGCGATCAGGCAGCGGTCCACCGGCTGCACCTCGTGCGAGCGGTACTTGCGCAGGCCGACCTTCCCGGTCTCGGCGTCCACCGTGTACTGCACCCGGGTGCGCCAGGCCGGCACCTGCCCGGCCGGCAGCTTGCCGCCGACCGGCTCGACGCTGCCGTCCCAGCCGGCCTCGGCCGGGGTGAGCCCGGCCAGCTTGGCCAGCTGCTCGGTCAGCACCGCCGCCTTGAGCTTGCGCTGCCCGCCGGGGGTGACGTGCTGCCAGTCGCAGCCGCCGCACTTGCCCGGACCGGCGAACGGGCACGGCGCCTCGATCCGGTCCTTGGAGGGCTCCAGCACCTCCACCGCGTCGGCCCGCAGGAACCGCGAGGTGGTGGTCCCGTCGGTCACCAGCGCGACGACCCTCTCACCGGGCAGCGCGTGCCGCACGAACAGCACCCGGCCCTCGTGCCGGGCCACGCAGTGCCCGCCGCCGTGCGCGACCGGGCCGACCTCGACCTCGTAGCGCTGCCCGACCAGCGGCTCCCCGGACGGCGCCTCGGGCCGCGAGGGCCGCGCGGCGGCGGTGCGCAGCGCCTTGGGCGGCCGCACCGCCTGCTTGCGCGGCGCCTTCCGCTCGGCCCCGGCGGCGCCCTTCGGCGCACCCTGACCGGCGCCCTGGCCGGCGTCCTTGCCCGTACCCTTGGGCGCGTCCTTGCCGGATCCCTTGGCGGAGCCCTTGGCCGCGGCACCCTTCGCCGCGGAGCCCTTGGCCGCAGCGCCCTTGCCCGCGGCACCCTTCGCCGCGGAGCCCTTCCCGGCCACCGGCTCGGCGGGCCCCCGGTCCTCCCGCTCGCCCGGGACGAACGGCGCGGTGCTCGCGGTGAGGCCGTCGCGGTCGGTGGCCTCCGGACGGGACGGCCGGCCCCAACGCGGCCGGGAGACCTGACCGGGCTTGGAGCCGCCCCGGCGGGCGCCCTTGCCGGAGGCGCCGGAGGAGCCCGAGGAACGGGGCGGAGTGTTGCGGGTCACTGGGAGGAGTCCTTGCTGCGGTCGGGGCTGTCACCGGCGTTCGTACCGGTGGAGACGGAATCCTTCGACTTTACGGCCTTCGGCGCCCGAGGCTCGCCACGCCGGACGGCGCCTGGCGCCGACCAGGCCTTCTGCGGCTTGCGCCGCTCGGAGGACTCCAACTGCCACGGTACCGAGGTGACCATCACACCGGGCTTGAACAGCAGCCGCCCCTTGAGCCGCAGCGCGCTCTGGTTGTGCAGCAGGTGCTCGTACCAGTGGCCGACCACGTACTCCGGGATGTAGACCGAGACCACGTCCCGCGGGCTGCTGCGCCGCAGGTTCTTCACGTAGTCCAGGACCGGCCCGGTGATCTCGCGGTACGGCGAGTCCAGCACCTTGAGCGGCACCTCGATGCCGCGCTCGTCCCACTCCCGCCGCAGCGCCGCCGTGTCCGCCGGGTCGACGTTGACCGTGACCGCCTCCAGAGTGTGGGCCCGGGCCAGCCGGGCGTACGCCAGGGCGCGCAGCGCCGGCTTGTGCAGCTTGGAGACCAGCACGATGGCGTGCACCCGGGTGGGCAGCACCACGTCGTCCGGCTCCTCGGCGGCGATGAGCTCGTCGGAGACCCGGTCGTAGTGGCGCCGGATGCCCTTCATCATCACGAACAGCACGGCCATCGCGGCGATCGCGATCCAGGCGTGGCCGATCTTGGTGACCAGTACGACGATCAGCACGGCCATGGTCATCACCAGGCCGAAGGCGTTGATCGCCCGGCTGCGCTGCATGTGGCGGCGCTTGGCCGGGTCGGTCTCGGTGCGCAGCAGCCGGGTCCAGTGCCGGATCATGCCGGACTGGCTCATGTTGAAGGCGACGAAGACGCCGACGATGTAGAGCTGGATCAGCCGGGTCGGGTCGGCGTCGAAGGCGAGGATCAGCAGGATCGCGGCGATCGCCAGCAGGATGATGCCGTTGGAGAAGGCCAGCCGGTCGCCGCGGGTGTGCAGCTGGCGCGGCAGGTAGCGGTCCTGGGCGAGGATCGAGCCGAGCACCGGGAAGCCGTTGAAGGCGGTGTTGGCGGCGAGCACCAGGATCAGGCCGGTGACGCCGGCGACGAAGTAGAAGCCGGGCGTGAAGTTGTTGAACACGGCCTCGCTGATCTGCGCCAGCGCGGTCTTCTGGTGGTAGCCGGGCGAGGAGCCGACGAGCTGCTCGGCCGGGTTCTCGGCCATCTGGACACCGGTCAGCCGGGCCAGCCAGATGATGCCCATGAACATCACGACGGCGATGCTCGCCATCATCAGCAGCGTGGTGGCGGCGTTCTTGCTCTTCGGCTTGCGGAAGGCCGGCACGCCGTTGGAGATCGCCTCCACACCGGTCAGCGCGGCACAGCCGGAGGAGAAGGACTTCAGCAGCAGGAACACCATCGCGAAGCCGGTCAGCGAGTCGTTGCCGGGGGTGGCGGCGAGGTGGAACCCGGAGCTCTCCGCAGGCATGTCCTGGCCGAGCGCGAAGTGCCGGAAGACGCCGTAGCCGACCATCCCGATCACGCCGACCATGAAGGCGTAGGTGGGAACGGCGAAGGCGCTTCCGGACTCGCGCACACCGCGCAGGTTCATGCCCATCAGCAGGACGACCACCACCACCGACAGGACCGCCTCGTGACCGCGCAGCGAGGGCACCGCGGAGACGACGTTGGCGACGCCCGAGGTGGTCGACACGGCCACGGTGAGCACGTAGTCGACCATCAGCGCGCTGGCGACCACCAGACCGGCGGCCGGCCCGTGGTTGACGGTCGCGACCTCGTAGTCGCCGCCGCCGCTGGGGTAGGCGTGGACGTTCTGCCGGTACGAGGCGACCACGGCGAGCATCACGATCGCCACGACGACGCCGATCTGCCAGGAGAAGTGGATCGCCGAGGCGCCCGCGATGGAGAGGGTGAGCAGGATCTCCTCGGGGGCGTACGCGACCGAGGAGAGCGCGTCCGAGGCGAACACGGGCAGCGCGAGCCGCTTGGGCAGAAGCGTCTCGCCCAGCTTGTCGCTGCGTAGGGCGCGCCCGATCAGGATGCGTTTCGGAAGGTCAGTCGGCATAGGCACGTTAAGGAATCGTAGGGGCTCCCCGGTCAAGGCTCCGCCGTTTGTCCCCCCCTTCGTCGCGACTGCGTTCGGTGGACCGGCTAGCGTGTCGGATACGAGTCGGCGGGCAACACTCTGGTTGTCGAGCGTTGCCGGGTCGGCGCCCCCACGAGGAACCTCGTCCCGGACGACCGGGCGGGAAACGGAGCTGAACGGTGTTTGCGCAGGTCAAGACCCCTTCGGGACGGGTGAGGTAAGCGCCGGTGCACATCGTCATCATGGGCTGCGGCCGCGTGGGCTCCGCCCTCGCCAGAGCCCTGGAGAAACAGGGCCACTCGGTGGCCGTGGTCGACCAGGACCCGACCGCGTTCCGTCGGCTGGGCGCCGGCTTCAACGGGCGCCGGGTGACCGGCGTCGGCTTCGACCAGGACACCCTGCGCGAGGCGGGCATCGAGGAGGCCGGCGCCTTCGCCGCGGTCTCCAGCGGTGACAACTCCAACATCATCGCCGCGCGCGTGGCCCGGGAGAACTTCGGCGTCGAGAACGTCGCCGCCCGGATCTACGACCCCCGCCGCGCCGAGGTGTACCAGCGCCTGGGCATCCCCACCGTGGCGACGGTCCGCTGGACCGCCGACCAGATGCTGCGCCGGCTGCTGCCGAGCGGCGCCGAGCCGCTGTGGCAGGACCCGAGCGGTGGCGTCCAGCTCGCCGAGGTCGCGTACGACCCGCGCTGGATCGGCCACCGGATCGGCGAGCTGGAGGAGGCCTCCGGCACCCGGGTGGCGTTCGTCACCCGGCTCGGCGAGGGGGTGCTCCCCTCGCCGCAGATGGTGGTGCAGGAGGGCGACCTGGTGCACGTGATGCTGCGCCGGGCCGACCTGACGGCCGTCGAGGCCGCGTTCGCGCAGGGGCCGAAGGAGGAGGGTCACTGATGCGGGTCGCCATTGCCGGGGCCGGAGCCGTGGGCCGCTCGATCGCGGGCGAGCTGCTGGAGAACGGCCACGAGGTCCTGCTGATAGACAAGAACCCGAACTCCATCTCGGTGGAGCGGGTCCCGATGGCGGAGTGGCTGCTGGCCGACGCCTGCGAGATCACCTCGCTGGACGAGGCCGCGCTCCAGCGCTGCCACGTGGTGATCGCCGCGACCGGTGACGACAAGGTCAACCTGGTCGTCTCGCTGCTCGCCAAGACCGAGTACGCGGTGCCGCGGGTGGTCGCCCGGGTGAACAACCCCAAGAACGAGTGGCTCTTCAACGAGTCCTGGGGCGTGGACGTCGCCGTCTCCACCCCGCGGCTGATGTCCGCGCTGGTCGAGGAGGCGGTCAGCGTCGGCGACCTGGTCCGCCTGATGCGCTTCAGCCAGGGCAACGCCAACCTGGTCGAGCTGACCCTGGCCTCCGACACCGAGCTGGTCGGCACCCGGGTCGGCGACGTGGCCTGGCCGCAGGACACCGCGCTGGTGACCATCATCCGCGAGGGCCGGGTGCTGGTGCCGGGCAAGGACGACACCCTGGAGGGCGGCGACGAACTGCTCTTCGTCGCCGCGCAGGAGCGCGAGGAGGAGCTGGAAGAGCTCCTCTCGGCCATCTCGGGCGCCCAGTAGCCCCGGAGCGCGCGACACGGGAGAAGGGCCCGCACCCCTCGGGGTACGGGCCCTTCTCCGTCGTTCGGGACGGGCGGGAGGCGGCTACTTCGCCGGCTCCTCCTCCTCGTCCAGCTGCGCCTTGATCGGCGGCGGCGCCTTCAGCAGGATCTGCCAGGTCACGTACATCGCCAGCAGCAGCGGCGGGATGCCGAGGGCGACCTTCAGCCAGCCCAGCAGGTTGACGTTGTGGGTGAAGTACAGCGGGAAGAGGATCACCGGCTTGGCGCCCATGATCAGCACCCAGGCCCAGGTCGCCTTGGTGTAGGCGGCCAGCCGGCCCGGGTTCTCCTTGCGCCAGGTGAACATCTCGCCGGTGATCGGGCCGAGCATCACCCCGATCATCGGCCAGCGCGCCAGGGCGGAGGTCGCCAGGGCGACGCAGTAGCCGACGTTCCAGAGCAGGCCGGGCAGGTAGAAGTCCTCGGCCTTGCCGCTCTTCATCGAGATCCAGGCGCCGAGCGCGACCCCGAACACCCCGCTGAAGGCGTGCTGGATGGTCTGCCGCTTCGCCAGCCGGGCCACCACGAACAGGGCGCTCAGGCCCAGCGCGGCCCAGGCCGACGTGCTGACCTGGTGGGTCAGGTTGTAGGTGACGATGAAGACCAGGCCGGGCAGCGTCATGTCGATCATGCCGCGCACGCCGCCGAAGGCCTGGAGCACGGTGTCGGCCGCCTCCTTGGAGGCGGCCCTGCGGGCGGCCTCCGCGTCCGCGGGATCGACCGCCAGGTCGAGCTGGGCGGCGGCCTCGCCGCCGGGCTGGTTGCTCACGCTCATTCGCTCCCGTGTCCGACCGGACGCAGCTCATAGCGGGGGTTGAACAGCACGCGGCGCCCGCGTGCGTGACTGATCCGGCCGCTGGCGACCAGCCGGCGGCCGGGCTCTATCCCGGCGATCGAGCGGCGGCCGAGCCAGACCACGTCCAGCGCCTCGGTACCGTCGAAGAGTTCGGCCTCCAGGGCGGGCACCCCCGCCCTCGGGCGGAGCGTCACCGTGCGCAGCGTGCCCGCGACGGTGACCAGCTCGCGGTCCCCGCAGCCGGCGATCGGCGTGCAGCCGGACTCCGCGGCGATCTCCTGACGCAGCTCCTCGGCGTCCAGTTCCTCGGCCGAGGAGGTCAGCCGGCTGAGCATGCGGCGGAACCGCCCCTGCGGCGGGCCGCTGCTGTTGTCACCACTCATGTCGGAAGGGTACCGGGTTCCGGCCCCCCGGCGGCAGGCCGCACGGCCGCCGGGGGCGGTCGCGGTCAGCTCTCGAAGCGGTACCCCATGCCCGGTTCGGTGATGAAGTGGCGCGGGTGCGAGGGGTCGCGCTCCAGCTTGCGGCGGAGCTGGGCCAGGTAGACCCGCAGGTAGTTGGTCTCGGTGCGATAGGCCGGGCCCCAGACCTCCTGGAGCAGCTGGGTCTGGCTGACCAGCCGCCCGGCGTTGCGGACCAGTACCTCCAGCAGGTGCCACTCGGTCGGCGTGAGGCGTACGTCGGCGCCGTCCCGGTTGACCTTCTTGGCCGCGAGGTCGACGGTGAAGGACTCGGTGACGACCAGCGAGTCGGCCTCCCCGGCCACCGGCTCGGCCCGCCGCACGGCGGCCCGCATCCGGGCGAGCAGCTCGTCCATGCCGAACGGCTTGGTGACGTAGTCGTCGGCGCCCGCGTCCAGCGCCTCGACCTTCTCGTCCGAGGCGTGCCGGGCCGACAGCACGATGATCGGCACCCGGGTCCAGCCGCGCAGGCCGCGGATCACCTCGACCCCGTCCATGTCGGGCAGGCCCAGGTCGAGGACGACCACGTCCGGATGGCGGGCCGCGGCCAGCTCCAGGGCGCTCGCGCCGTCATGGGCCGCGTCCACCTCGTACTTGCGGGCCTTGAGGTTGATCACCAGCGCGCGGACGATCTGCGGTTCGTCGTCCACGACGAGGACCCGGGTCATTTACGGGCTCCGCCTTTCAGGGCTGTCTGACTTACGGACTGGGGACTGCTCTACGACGTTCGGTGCGACGTGCGACGTGCTGTGCGGCGTACGGCCTGGGAGGCACGCCGGCCCCCGGAGGAGCGACGGCCCGGCCGGTGCGCCGCCGGTTCTCAGGTGATCAGGTCCGGGAGCGGGCCGCCACCCTCGCCGCCCCGCTCCCCCGGTTCGGGCGGCCGTTCGACCACGGGCAGGCTGACGACCATGGTGAGTCCGCCGCCCGGGGTGTCCTCGGCGGTGACGGTACCGTCCATCGCCTCGACGAAGCCGCGCGCCACCGCGAGTCCGAGGCCCACCCCGGCGCCGCGCGGCGCGTCCCCGTAGCGCTGGAACGGCGCGAAGATCCGCTCCTTGGCGTCCTCGGGCACCCCGGGGCCGCGGTCCACGATCCGCAGCTCGACCCGGGTCGGCCGCCCCGGCTGCCGCAGCTCGTCGGCCTTGACCAGCACCCTGACCCCGTCCGGGCTGTACTTGACGGCGTTCTCCACCAGGTTGGCCAGCGAGCGCTCCAGCAGCCCGCCGTCGGCCCGGACCATCGGCAGCGTCTCCGGGACCTCCAGCCGGACGGACTCCAGCGGCACCCCGCCGAGCGCGAACGGCACCACCTCGTCCAGGTCGGTCTCCTGGATCAGCGGGGTGACGGTCCCGGTCTGCAGGCGGCTCATGTCGAGCAGGTTGTTGATCAGGTGGTCCAGCCGGTCGGCCCCGGCCTCGATGCCGGCCAGCAGCTCGGCCTCGTCCTCCGGGGCCCAGTCGACGTCGGCCGAGCGCAGCGAGCTCACCGAGGCCTTGATGCCCGCCAACGGGGTGCGCAGGTCGTGCGAGACGGCGGCCAGCAGAGCCGTCCGGATCCGGTTGCCCTCGGCCTCCCGGCGGGCCTCGGCGGCCTCCCGGGCCAGCCGGCGGCGCTCCAGCACCACGGCGGCCTGGGCGGCGAACGCTCCGAGCAGGCGCCGGTCCGCCCCGGGCAGCACCCGGCCGCGCAGCACCAGCGCCAGGCTGTCGCCGACCGGGACGTCCACGTCGGCCTCCTCCGGCCGCTCCGGCGGGCGCGGGCCGGCGGTCGCCACCGGCGCCCAGGCGGAGAGCGGATCGGGCCGTTCCAGCAGCGCGGCGCTCTCCTGCCCGAAGGTCTCCCGGACCTGCTCCATCAGCGCGGTCAGCACCCCGTCGCCGTTGGGCGCGCCGCGCAGCACCGTGCCGGCCAGCGCGCTGAGCGTCTGCGCCTCGGTCTGGCTACGGGCGGCCTGCTGGGTGCGCCGGGCCGCGAGGTCCACCACCGACGCCACCGATATGCCGACGATGGTGAATATCGCCACCGCCATGATGTTCTGCGGCTCGTTGATGGTGAAGGTGTGCAGCGGCGGGGTGAAGTAGTAGTTCAGGACGGAGGAGGCGACCAGCGCCGAGCCGATCGCCGGCAGCAGCCCGCCCACCAGCGCCGCGCACACCGTCAGCGACAGGAACAGCAGCATGTCGGTGGAGAGCCCCAGCCCGCCGATCGCGGTCAGCACGATCGCCAGCAGCGGCGGCCCGACCAGTCCGATCAGCCAGCCGCCGACCGTCCGGGTACGGCCCAGGTCGGTGATCCGGCGGACCGGTATCTTGCCGCGCCGCCCGTGCCCGGCGTGCTCGTGGGTGACCATGTGGACGTCGATGTCCCCGGCCTCCCGGGTCACGATGGTGCCGACGCCCGGCCCGTACAGGTACTGCCAGCCGGGCCGCCGGCTGGTGCCCAGCACGATCTGGGTGGCGTTCACGCCCCGGGCGAAGTCCAGCAGCCCGCCGGCCGGGTCGTCGCCGAGGACGGCGTGGAAGGAGCCACCGAGGCTCTCCACCAGCGCGCGCTGCTCGATCAGCGTCTGCGGCGAGCCGGATCCCACCAGCCCGTCCGAGCGGGAGATGTGCACGGCGAGCAGCTCGCCGCCGGAGACCCTGGCGGCGATCCGGGCCGCCCGGCGGATCAGCGTCGCCCCCTCGGGCCCGCCGGTCAGGCCCACCACGATCCGCTCCCTGGCCTGCCAGGTGCCCTCGATGCCCTGCTCGGCCCGGTACTTCTGGAGGTACTCGTCCACCCGGTCCGCGGTCCACAGCAGCGCCAGCTCGCGCAGCGCGGTCAGGTTCCCCGGGCGGAAGTAGTTGGCGAGGGCGGCGTCGATCTTCTCCGGCGCGTACACGTTGCCGTGCGCCAGCCGGCGCCGCAGCGCCTGAGGGGACATGTCCACCAGCTCGATCTGGTCCGCCCGCCGGACCACCTCGTCCGGGACGGCCTCGCGCTGGCGCACCCCGGTGATGCCCTCGACGGCGTCGCCCAGCGACTCCAGGTGCTGCACGTTGACGGTGGAGATCACGTCGATCCCGGCCGCCAGCAACTCCTCGACGTCCTGCCAGCGCTTCTCGTTGCGGCAGCCGGGGACGTTGGTGTGGGCCAGCTCGTCCACCAGGGCCACCTGCGGGCGGCGCGCCAGGACGGCGTCCAGGTCCATCTCGGAGAACCGGGCACCGCGGTGCACCACCTGCTGCCGCAGCACGACCTCCAGCCCCGCGACCATGTCCGCGGTCCGCCGGCGGCCGTGGTCCTCCACGAACGCGACCACGACGTCCGTGCCCCGCTCCTGCCGCCGGTGCGCCTCGGCGAGCATGGCGTACGTCTTGCCGACCCCGGGGGCCGCCCCGAGGTAGATGCGCAGCCTGCCTCGTCCCATGAGCACCATTCTTGATCCGACCCGGCCCGGAGAACACCCCCGGACACCTGTTCCCCCTGCCTTCGAGACTACGGCGTGCGACGCGATTTTCCGCTGATCAGTGCGCTGATCAGGCGGTTTTAGCGGCATATTGACGGTGGACCAGCCACTCGGCGGGGGTCGTTCGGGAGGGGTCCGGAGGGGTCGGGGTGCGGTGGTGTCCGACATCGGCCCGGAAATGCGAAGAACCCCCATCCGGGACCCGGATGGGGGTTCTTCTGAAGAATTGTTCGGCGGCGTCCTACTCTCCCACAGGGTCCCCCCTGC
>NZ_JBHVEU010000100.1:0-22662 GCF_042802075.1 Kitasatospora sp. NPDC057518 | reverse complement strand
CCCCGGAGCGGCCACCCCCGGAGCCACCCCCGGCCCCCCACCCTCCCGAGAGCCCTCCCCCACAGAAGACCCCCGCAGAGCCCGCTCCAAGTCCCGCAGAGCCTGCCCCACCAACCGAACCCCCGCCCGCACCACATCCCGCTGCACCCCCGCCGGCGCCCCCGCCAACCCCTCCTCCAACCGCGCCTGCGCATCCCGCACCGCCCCGAACTCCACCGCCTGCCCCGTCAGCAGCGCCGCCGCCGCGAGCGCCGTCGCCAGCCGCAGCTCCTCCGCGTACTCCCCGGTCCCCGGCACGGGCTCCGCGTCCGCCGCCGGCAGGTGGGCCTCCAGCAGGACGGCCGCCCGCCCGAGGGCCCCGACCGCCGCCCGGGCCCGGTCGATCTGGCGCCGGCTGACCCCGGCCAGTCCGGTCTCGTGCCGGCCCGGTTCGGCGTCGGCCCGCTGCATCGCCTGGATCAGTTCGGACCGCGCCTCCCGCGAGTCCAGCAGCGCGCTCCGCACGACCCGCCCGCGCGGCGCCGCCGGCTTCTCGTAGCAGGCGATCACCGCCCCCGCGTACCGTCCGGCGGCCGCCAGCCACTCGGCGAGCCGTTCGCCGAGCCGGGCGGTCTGCCAGGTCGGGAACAGCGCGTACGTGACGAGCGCGATCGACCCGCCGAGCAGGGTGAGCCCGACCCGTTCGAAGGCCGTCACCAGCGGGTTGCCCTCCTGCAGCCCGAGCAGGAACACCACGTACGTGGAGATCCCGACGGTGGTGAGCGCGTACCCGGTGCGGAACGCGAGGTACGCCCCGCCGATGCAGACCACCGCCAGCGCGGCCAGCACCCATTCCCCGGGGTGGAGCAGCTGCACCACGAGCGTCGAGACGGCGACTCCGACCACCGTCCCGGCCAGCCGGGCGACGCCCCGGCTGTAGGTCTGCGCGAAGTCCGGCCGCATCACCATCGCGGCGGTCATCGGCGCCCAGTACCCGTGGTGGAACCCGACGAGCCGGGCCAGCAGGTAGGCGACGGTGACCACTCCGGCGAGCCGGACGGCGTGCTGGAAGATCGCCGAGCGCGGGTGCAGCTGCCGCCGGACGGCCCGCGCCGCGACCGGCAGCATCCGGGCGATGGTGGGCTTGCGCAGCGCCCCGCCGGCCCCGACCACGGGCGTGGTGATGGTGTCCTCGTCGTTGCGGTCCAGGGTGTCCGCGGCCTTGCGCAGCAGCCCGCCGAGCCGCCGGGCGGAGCGCCGGGCCGCGCCCTGGAGCCGCGGCCCGTCGTCGGAGCCGACCAGGGTGAGCGAGGGCGCGGAGCGGGGGAGCCGGACCGGGTCGCCGGTGCGGATCGCCCGGGCGAGGGCGTCCATGACCTCGGCGGCGGCCGCCAGCACCTCCCGGGCCCGGTCCCGTTCGGGCCCTTCCTCGGGGGCGCCCACCTTGGGGTCGGCGAGTGCGGCGAGGGTGGGCCGGATGCGCTCGGCGATGCCGCGCAGGCCGCGCAGCTCGGGCGGCCGGTGGCGGTCCTGCCAGGGGGTGAGGGCGGCCGCGTGGCGGGCCGTCATGAACGGTTCCGGGTCCACGTGCGCGGTCGGGTCCTGCCGCAACCGCCGGGCGTAGTCGGCGAGTTCGGCGTAGGTGTCGGCGAGGGCCTGCCGCTGGGCGGTCCAGCTGCCGATCGGCCAGACGGTGATGACGGTGGCCTGGACGACCCCGCCGAGGGCGGCGACCAGCCCGTGGCTGAGCGCGGTGACGGTGCTGACGGGGAGCTGGACGACGATCAGCATCACCGAGACGGTGTTGGTGGCGACCACCCCGGCGGTGGGCCCGATCGCCCAGGCCAGCCCGGCGCCGAAGGCCCACACCGCGAGCAGTACCGGGAACAGTCCGGGGACGCCGGCGGCCAGGTAGCCGAGGAAGGTGCTGATGCCGAGTCCGGCCCCGGCCGCGACGGCGAGGCTGGCCCGGGGCCGGAAGCTGCGCTGGAAGGTCGCCGAGCCGGCGATGAACGCGCCCATCGCGGCCGAGGTGGCGAGCGCGACCCCGCCGAGCGCGAGGGTCGGGAAGAGCACCAGCGCCACCGCGACCGCCCCGCGCACCGCCCGCTTGGGGTCGGTGAGCGCCCGGTCCAGGGTGAGCCCGGTCCGCGCGGTGTCACGAAGTGCGGCGAACCAGGACATAGCGCCATCCTAGGGCGTGATCTCCGGGGCCGGGCCCGACCTCCGGCGGAGCCGCGCCGCCACCCACAGCAGGGCCCCGGTCGGCAGGAAGACCGCGTCCGCCGCGATCATCGCGAGCGAGAACACCGGCAGCCCGAGCACCACCGCGATCCCCGCGTGCTCCAGCACCATGACGGCCAGCAGGACGTTCTTGACCCGCCGGTTGACCAGCGTGAACGGGAACGCCACCTGGAGGACCACGGTGCCGTACGAGACCAGGAAGACCGGCAGCAGCGCCGAGCCGACCAGCGTGGACAGCCCCGGCCAGGGGGCGAAGTAGTCCAGGTGCAGCGGGTAGTACAGCGCGGTGCCGTCCTGCCAGCGCGAGCCCTGCACCTTGTACCAGCCGGCCGTGGCGTAGATCAGCACCACCTCGACGGCGATCACCAGCATCGCGCAGTTGTGCACCATGGTCGCCAGTGCGTCGAGCACCGCCCGCGGCTCGCCGTCCGGCCGCAGCCGGCCGAGCGTCCACCAGAGCCCGGCCACCGCCCAGAGCCCCCAGAACAGCGGCGACCAGCCGAGGTACGGGAAGGCCCGGTCGGTCCAGGTCAGGGTGTCGCCCGCGAAGCCGCCGAACTGACAGGCCGCCAGGGCGGCCCCGAGCACCGCCCAGAGCACCAGCCCGGTCCGCCCCGGCCGGGGCCTGCGGGCGTCCAGCGACCAGACCTCGGCGCAGCGGGTGAAGACCAGGTAGACCGCCATCAGGTGGACGACGTTGTCGCCGCCGTCGCCGAGGAAGACGTCGCGGTTCTGCAGGGACAGCACGGTGACCAGGAACAGCACGGTGCTCGCCCTGGTCCGCCAGCCCAGCAGCACGGCCAGGGCGGCCAGCACCGCCAGGTGGTAGACCAGCTCGAACCAGAGCCGCCCGCCGAACCAGGGCAGCACGGTGAGCGCCCCGTTGTCGGCCAGCAGCCGCTGGGCCAGCTCCGTCGACCAGGGGGACCGGTCGCCGTACAGCACCCGCCGGTGGGGCCACTCGCGCAGCAGGTAGGCCAGCCAGACCAGCCCGAAGCCGATCCGCACCACCGCGGCCTGGTGGCGGCCGAGCACCCGTCCGGTGAAGGCCTCCGCCGCCCGCCCGAGCGGCGCCCGCGGCCCGCGCGCCTGCCGCGCCTCCCGCACCGCACCGGGCTCCGCCGCCCGCCCGGCCCCGGCCTGCCGCGGCACACCGCCGGACGGCACCGCCGCACCCGGCGGCAGCGCCCCGTCGGGCCGGTCGGGCCGTACCGTCGCCTCGTTCATCCGAGCAGCCCCCGGTAGTCCTCGTCCGCCACCGGCCACCACGGCAGCTCCCGCACCCGGGGCGCCGCCGGCGCGGGCTCGCCGCTCCAGGACGGCGGCGGGACGGTGACCGCGGTCGAGCGGAACTGGATCTCCAGGACCCGTTCGCCGTCCGCCTCCCGGCCGATCCGCTGCAGGGCGATCCGCTTGAGGTACTGCTCGGCGAGCCGGCCGCGCGGGGAGGCCGGGCTCTCGTCCTGCGGGTTGTGCGTGCCGTCGTAGAAGTCCCAGGCCCGGCGCAGCAGGTTCTGGTCGACGTGGCTGGGCGCCGGGTTGCCCCGTATCGCGGCGATGTCCTGCGCGGTCAGCCCGATCCAGTCCCCGGTACGGGTGGCCCCGGCGGGCGCGGCGGTGCGGACCCGGGCGTCCACGCTCACGTTCTGCTGGAGCGGGTTGGGCGCGAACAGCTTCCAGTTCTGCTCGAACTCCGGGTACACCAGGCCGTCGACCTCGTCCCGGTACTGCCGGGACACCGAGTTGGCGGGCGCGACGTGCAGGAAGACCGCGGCGAGGAACAGCCCGGTGCCGCCGGCCAGCACCGCCCCGGCGAAGCCGAGGACCAGCTGCGCGGGCCTGGACCAGGCCCGTCCGGCAGCCGGCCGGTCCGTCGTCTCGGTCATGGCCTCCCCCGACCGGTCGGCGGGCACCGCCGACCCGGTGCCGGCGCGCTCGCGCGCGCCCATCCTGCCCTAAGGGCCGTGGGGCGGGGGCCGTCAGAGGACGAAGGCCTCCTGGCCGGTGCTGCTCACCATCGGACGGCCCGCACCCTGCCAGGCGTACATCCCGCCGTCCACGTTCACGGCCTCCCGGCCCTGCTGCACCAGGTACTGGACGACCTGCGCGGAGCGGCCGCCGACCCGGCAGAGCACGTACAGCTTCTCGTCCGGCAGCTCGCCGAGCCGGGCGATCACCTCGCCGATCGGGATGTGCAGGGCGCCGTCCACGTGGCCGGCGTCCCACTCGTCCTGCTCGCGCACGTCCAGCAGGGCGGCGTCGGCGGGCACGGCGGCGGCGTCGGCGGAGGGGATCTGCGGGAACATCGTGTGGCTCTCCTGGGATTCGGTCGGGTGCGTGCCATTGTCGCCCACCGGCGCCGTGCCGTGGGCGCCGGAGGACGGGCCGTCCGCCGGGGCCGGGCCGCCGAGCAGCCGCGCCAGCTCGGCCTGCTGCCCGGCGGCCTTGGCCAGCAGCTCCTCGGCGAGCTGTTCCAGCAGCCGGTCCGGGTCCTGCGGGGCGAGGGCGAGCAGCTGCCCCATCGGGGTCTGCTCCAGCCGGACCTGCTCGGCGGCGGTCTCGGCGATCTTGGCGGTCAGCCAGTCCAGCCGGCGGCGCAGCCAGTCCGAGCGGTCGGGGGAGTCGACGGCGGGCGCGGCCTCCGGCGCGGTGGACCACTCGGCGGCCAGGGCCCCCAGCGCGCCCGCGTCCCCGTACGCGTAGGCCTCGTTGACCCGGACCAGGAAGGCGGCCCGGCGCTGCTGCTCGCCCGGGTCGGTGGTCAGGTCGGGGTGGGCGCGGCGGACCAGCTCGCGGTAGATCCGCTGGGCCTCCTTGCCGGGCCGCACCCGCTCCGGCGCGGCGGGCGGCGGCGGGGCCGGCTCGCCGTCCTGGCCGGTCTGCTCCCGCACCGAGTCGAACAGCGCGTCCAGGTCGGGCAGTTCGTCGACCTGCCGGCGCGCCTCGGCGGCCCGGCGCAGGTCCTCCGGCAGGCCGGTGCGGGCCGCCACGGCCTCGGCGACCAGCGCGTCCAGCTCGTCCAGCCGGGCGTAGAGCGGGCCGAGCAGCTGGTGGTGGATCAGCGCGAAGTTGTCGATCTCGACCCGCAGCGTCTGGACGTCCACGTCCATGCTGAGCCAGGCCAGCTCGGCGGCGGCGACCCGCTCCTCCAGTGCCTGCTGCTCCGGGTCGGTCCAGCGGGCGGGGCTCTGCGCGCTCAACTTCTCGCCTCTGTCTCGTCCGGCCGGCGGCGTCCTGCGGACCACTCGTACGGGCGGTCCGGCCTGCCACCCTACCGCCGTGATCGCGGGCCCCGTCCGGGTGAACCGGGGGTACGGACCGGCGCGCGGCGCGCGACACGCAACCGATCCTGAGGAATCTCCCCGTTTCGGTGTCGAGCCCGGCCCGGTCCGTGCTTCGCTGGTATCCGCACAGCGTGCCTTCCTCCGGAGAGACGGCCGCCCCGGGCGCGGCGGCCAGGCGGGAGCAGAGCGAATCCATGGTGGCCGAGTCCAACTCCACACCGCGGCCGGCGGGCGACGGAACCGCGCCGGGCGACCACCCGACGGGGGTGGCCGCCCTGGTCCGGCTCGCCCCCGTCCTGGTCGACCGGTCCGGCCGGATCGCGCAGTGGGGGCGGGCCGCCGAGGAGCTCTTCGGCCACCGCGCCGACGTCGCCCACGACCGCCCGGCCTCCGGACTGCTGCCCGCCCTGGAGTCGCGGGTGCTCGAACGCTGCTCCGTCCGCCGTCCCTGCGACGCGTTCGACACCCTCGCCGAGCGGACGGCCGACGGCCGCCCCTGGATCGGAAGGCTGACCGTCACCGACCGCGAGGAGCACCAGCGCGACGTGCTCTGGTGGGCGTACCCGCTGCCCGGCCCGGTCGGCGGGCTGCTGGCGCTGGCCGCCGACGCCCGCCCGCTGCGCGCCACCGGGCCGCGGCTCGCGCTCGGCGAGCGGCTGCTCCCCTTCGCCGCCGCGCCCGGCGTCCGGGGCGGCTTCCACGCCCTGGCCGCGGCGCTCACCCCGGCCGGCCTGCCGGTGCCCGAGCCGCTGGTCCGGCTGCTGCCCGCCGCCCACCGCGCGGCGCTGCTGGCCGCGCTGGAACGGGGCGGACTGCCCGCCCTGCGGCTGGACCCGGCCACCGTGCTGCCGGTGCTGCCCGCCGACGCCCAGACCGGCAGGGCGCAGGCGGCCGCCGGCCTCGGCCGCCGCTACCCGACGCCCCAGCAGCGGGTCGCCCGGGTCGGCCCGCCGCCGCAGCCCGAGCAGGGCGCGCCCGGCCGCCGTCCGCCCGGCCCGCTGCCCGTCCAGCGCGAGACCCCGGACCGCCCCGCCGCCCAGCCCGCGGCCCCCTCCGCCGTCCGGCCGGTGGCCGCCGTCGGCGGCGGCTCGGCGGGCGCCGGCCCGTCCGTTCCTCCCCCCGCCTCCGGCCGGGAGGTGCCCCCGCCCACCGCAGGAGCCGCAGCCATCGAGCACGCCACCGTCGAGCCGTCCGCCACCGGCCGTCCGCCGCTGCGCACCGACCAGGCCCCGCCCGCCACCGTCCCGGTCCCCGCCCCCGCGGGCGGCGAGGGCCCGACTGGCGGCCGGCTCGGCCCGTTCCTCACCAACGGGCAGGCCGGCGAGCAGCTGGCCCTGCTGAACGAGGTCGGCGGCAAGGTCGGCACCACGCTGGACCTCGGCTTCACCGCCCACGAGCTCTGCCAGGTGCTGGTCCCCCGGGTCGCCGACTTCGCCTGCGTGGACCTGGTGGACGGGCTGATCTCGGACTCCGAGCTGCCGGCCGCCCGCCCGGACGACGACACCATGCTGCGCCGGGTCGCCCTGGTCTACAACGAGACCGGCGGCGTCTGGGACCACGTGCTCTCCGAGGGCTCGCTGGTCAGCATGCCCCGCCGCACCCCGCCCGGGATGGCCCTCCAGCTGAACCAGCCGGTGCTGGTCCCGGTGGTCAGCCCGGACGTCGCGGTCGACTACGCGATCGCGCTCGGCGACGCCCGGCTGACCCCGGTGGTCACCGGCCGCTCGATGCTGGTCGTCCCGCTCTCCGCCCGCGGCACCGTGCTGGGCATCCTCAAGCTGCTCCGGCTGCCGGACCGCGCGCCCTTCGACGAGAGCGACGCCGCGACCCTCAAGGAGCTGGCCGTCCGCGCCGCGCTGTCGCTGGACAACGCCCGGCTGCACCGCGCCGAGGCCAGGGTCGCCACCACCCTGCAGCGCTCGATGATCCCGACCCGCCCGCCGCAGATCCCCGGCGTGCAGATCGCCCACCGCTACCTGCCCGGCGACCCCAAGGCCGAGGTCGGCGGCGACTGGTTCGACGCGATCCAGCTGCCCGGCAGCCGGGTCGCCCTGGTGGTCGGCGACGTGATGGGCCACGGCATCCACTCGGCCGCCGCGATGGGCCGCTTCCGCACCGCGATGCAGACCCTCGCCGCCCTGGACCTGCCGCCCGGCCAGCTGCTGCGCCACCTGGACAACCTGGCCCACAAGCTCGGCGACGACCACCTCGCGACCTGCCTGTACGCGGTCTACGACCCGATCAACCGGACCTGCGAGCTGGCCAGCGCCGGCCACGTCCCGCCCGTCCTGGTGCACCCGGACGGCACCGGCGAGCTGCTGGAGATCCCGGCCGGCGCCCCGATCGGCGTCGGCGGGGTGCCGTTCGTCGCCAAGACCATCGACGTCTCGGACGGCTCGATGCTGGTGCTCTGCACCGACGGCCTGGTCGAGGTCCGGGGCGGGGACATAGGAGCGGGCCTGGCCGCGCTCTGCGGCAACCTGATCGACCCCCGGGAGAGCCCCGAGCAGGCCTGCGACGTGGTGCTGCGCCGGCTGCACTCGGACGACCGCAAGGACGACGTCGCCCTGCTGGTGGCCCGCTTCGACGGGGTCGCCCCGTCCGAGGTGGCCACCTGGGACCTCACCGTGGACCACCGCGAGGTCGGCCGGGCCCGCTCGCTGGTCCGCGAGCAGCTGGCCGGCTGGCACCTGGAGGCGCTCAGCGACACCACCGAGCTGCTGGTCAGCGAGCTGGTGACGAACGCCGTCCGGGTCGCCCGGGACACCGTGAAGCTCCAGCTGATCCGGGTGGACAAACTGCTGGTCGAGGTCAGCGACGACAACCACAACCTGCCCTCGCTGGAGCCGGCCGAGCAGCTCGGCGAGACCGGCCGCGGCCTCACCCTGGTCACCAAGCTCGCCGAACGCTGGGGCACCGCCCGCAAGGCGGTGGGCAAGGTCGTCTGGTTCGAGCTCCCGCTCCCGCACGCCTGACGGCCGCGCCGACGGGCCCCGGACACCGAACGGCCGCGTACGGGCACCCGTACGCGGCCGGCTTGAGCGCGGTCGGCGCCCGTCAGGGGATGACGGCCCCCGCCGAGGTGCGCCGCCGGGCCTCCACCGCGACCTCCCGCGAGGCGGCCGCGGCCACCGAGGCGGCGGCGCCGACCCCGGCCAGCACCCGCGGCCAGAAGTCCCCGAAGACCTCGACCGAGACGGCGATCAGCAGCGCGGTGATCACCGCGACCACGTGCTCCAGACCGGCCAGGTTCGGCAGCACGACCGCCTCGCCGATCATCACCGCCACCACCAGGCCGGCGGTGAGCCAGGCCCGGCAGCGGAACGCGATGCAGATCGCCAGCGCCACCACCGCGGCCGAGGGCCCGGTGTCCCGCACGTAGGCGACCCACTTCGGGAAGCCGAACAGGTGGTGCGGCCCGATCGCCACGCCGACCCGGGCGAACAGCGTGCCCGCCAGGGTGCAGGTGTAGGCGACCACCAGGGTCATCCGCCGGCCGAGCACGATCTCGGCGATCGAGAAGACCACGAACACCTGGGCCAGCGCCCCCCAGACCGGAAGGTCCAGCGCCGGCACGTACAGGGAGAGCGGCGTCCGCAGCAGCGAGACGTCCAGCGGCAGCGCCGCCCGCACCACCCCGATGTTGTTCACGAAACGCTCGCCGCCCGGCAGGTGCTGGACGACGCTGAACAGCAGGATCAGAAACGTCGCGACGGTGGCCAGGGGAACGGCGGCGAACTTCTTTCGCACCACCGCGTCCCGGACCGTCGCGAACAGCGTTCCCCACTCGGCGACAGCGGCCGCTCCGGCGATTGCCAGCGGCCCCTTTCGCACGCCCCCCGCGTGGGTCCTGTGCATCACAACAGTTTCTCCGAATCCCCGAACGCTCTACTACTCCAACATTAGAAGCCAGTTAACAAAGCCACATCGGCACGGATGGGGAGTCGGGTCATCCTCTGGGGGGAGGCAATCCCCCCATCAGCCCCCCAATTCGACCGGCCGGTCCCCTCCGCCCCCCGACGGAGGGCTACCCCTTCCCGTCCCGGGCCGCCACCGGGACCCGCGGCGCCACCACGGCGGCCCGGGCGTGCCGGCGGCGGAACAGGGCGGGCAGGCTCGGCGCGACGATGAAACCCTCGGCGCGCGCGCTCGCGATACCGATCCGCGGAATCTCGCTGCTCTTCTCGAAGAGCAGGTAACGCGGTTCCCAGATCGGGCGGTACTTGGCATTGGCGCGGTACAGCGACTCGATCTGCCACCAGCGCGAGAAGAATCCCAGGATCGAGCGCCACAGCCGCAGCACCGGGCCGGCGCCGAGGCGCGAACCGCGCTCGAAGACGGAACGGAACATCGCGAAGTTCAGCGACACCCGCTTCAGCCCGACCTCGTCGGCGCGCTGCAGCAGCTCGATGACCATGAACTCCATCAGGCCGTTCTCGGTGTCCCGGGCCCGGCGCATCAGGTCCAGCGAGAGCCCGTCCGGGCCCCACGGCACGAAGCTCAGCAGCGCCTTGAGCTCGCCGTCCCCGTCGTGGCACTCCAGCATCACGCAGCGGCCGTCGCCCGGGTCGCCGAGCCGGCCGAGCGCCATCGAGAAGCCGCGCTCGGTCGCCCCGTCGCGCCACTCGTCGGCCTTGGCCACCAGCTCGGCCATCTCCGCCTCGGAGATGTCCTCGTGCCGGCGGATCCGCACCGTGTACCCGGCCCGCTTGACCCGGTTGTAGGCCTGCCGGACCACCCGCATCGCGCGGCCGTCCAGCGAGAACTCGTCCAGCTCGACGATCGCCTCGTCGCCCAGCTCCAGCGCGTCCAGCCCGTGCCGGGCGTAGATCACCCCGGCCTCCTCGGAGGCGCCCATCACGGCCGGCGCCCAGGCGTGCTCGCGGGCCTCGGACAGCCAGGCGTCGATCGCGCCCGGCCAGGCCTCCGGGTCCCCGATCGGGTCGCCCGAGGCGAGCGAGACGCCACCGATGACCCGGTAGGTGACCGCCGCCTTGCCGCTGGGGGAGAAGACCACCGCCTTGTCCCGGCGCAGCGCGAAGTAGCCGAGCGAGTCCCGCTCGCCCTGCTTGTCCAGCAGGCCGCGCAGCCTGGCCTCGTCCTCGGCGGTGAGCAGCTCCTTGCCGCGCGGGCTGCGGAAGGCGACGTACAGCACCAGCAGGAAGAGCACCGCGCCCATCGCGTTGATCGCGGCGTTCACCCAGGTCGGCGCGGCGATCACCGAGCGCAGGTGCTCGGTCGGGGTGATCGTGATCATCCGGCCGACCGAGTACCGGAACAGGTCCCAGAAGCCGGCGCCGGAGAGCTCGTTGGTCATCCAGACCAGCAGCGCCCCGACCCCGCCGCCGAACGCCAGCCCGCCGACGAAGGTGGCCGCCGCGGTCTTCGGGTTGGAGCTGTCGCCCTTGGACGTGAACTCCTTCCGCCCGACCAGCAGCGCCAGGACGAACAGGCAGGTCAGGACGGTGGAGAAGTAGTTGAGCGGGTGCCTGTTGAAGCGCTCGTCCGGCACCAGCATGAACGCCAGGTAGAGCAGCGCGAAGAGACCGCCGAGCGCCGTGTTGAAGATCCACGCGGCCCGCTTTCGCCGCCGCATCGCGATCGCGAGGAAGACCGACAGCACCGCGCTGGCCAGCCCGGAGGTCATCAGGTACGGGGTGAAGTACTCACCCTCGTTGTGCTCGCTGACCTGGTTCCGGAAGGGCACCAGCAGGACCGTCGCCACGTTCAGCAGCGCGATCAGCCGCAGGTACCAGACGGAGGCCGCGGCGGCCCTCGGACGCCAGCGACCGGGCTCGTCGACGGGCCGGGGCCCGGGGGACGTGGCGGACGGCTCCGACTTCACAGTGGACGACACAGCTCAATTCCAAACGATCAGATGGTGGGGCGCATCCGCGAACGGCCCGGCGCCGGGCGCCCGCTCGGGCCCGACGGACTGACCGGCGACCTCGCCCGGCCGACCGCCCGAAATGGAGAAGCGGCCGGAAAAGAGTCAGCCAACTCCATGTTTCCCCACCCAGCCTGAGAATTGCGTGAACCGGGTAGCGGATTCCCACCCCCGCCGAACGGCGGGGGTGGGCGCCCGCCGCACGTTCGGCACCCCGCCCCGCCTACCCCTACCCTCGAAACGACCCACGCGGACCGCCCCGACCCGGCCGCCCGAACCGAGGAGGCACCATCACCACCACCCGCGTGCTGATCGTCGACGACGAGATCCTGGTCCGCTCCGGCCTGGGGCTGATCGTCGGCTCCGCCACCGACCTGGAGGTGGTCGGCGACTGCTCCGGCGGGCAGGCCGAGGAGCACGTCCAGCGGCTGCGCCCGCACGTGGTGCTGCTCGACATCCGGATGCCCGACCTCGACGGCATCTCGGTGCTGCGCCGCCTGCGCGCCCTGCCCGACCCGCCCGCCGTGGCGATGCTCACCACCTTCGACACCGACGAGTACATCGGCACCGCGCTGCGGGCCGGCGCGGCCGGCTTCCTGCTCAAGGACACCGCCCCCGACCAGCTGGTGCACGCCGTCCGGGTGCTCGCGGCCGGCGGCAACATCCTCTCCCCGACCGTCACCCGCACCGTGATCGGCGGCTACGTGGACGGCGGCGGCCCGGACGCCGAGGCCACCGCGCTCGCCCGCACCCTCACCGGCCGCGAGCTGGACGTGCTGTCGCTGCTCGGCGAGGGCCTGTCCAACGCCGAGATCGCCGACCGGCTGTTCCTCGGCACCGGCACGGTCAAGGACCACATCAGCGCGATCCTCGGCAAGCTCGGCGCCGCCAACCGGGTCCAGGCCGCCGTCCTGGCCCACCGGGCCGGTCTGGTCCGGCCCAAGCCCGGCGACGGGGCATGACGACCGCCGACCAACTGCCGTCCCGACGGCTGCCGGCCTGGTGCACCGCCCCCTGGCTGATGCTGCTGCTGCCCGTCCTGTACGGCCTGCTGGACGCCGCCCTGGTGGCCCGGGAGGCCGCCTGGTGGCAGGTGGCGCTGTCCACGCTGGCCGCCGTCGCCCTGTTCTGGCGCCGCCGCTTCCCGGTGGTGGCACTGCTCCTCACCATGCCGGGCAGCTGGGTGGACGAGATCTGGCTGGCCCCGATCACGGCCGTCTACTCGGTGGCCGCCGAGCGCCCCCGCCCCCGGGTCGTGATCCCCTGCGGCGTCCTGTTCGCGCTGGTCGAGTTCTTCCACTGGCCGCTGCCCCAGGACGTCCTCGACCTCAGCCGCGCCACCGCGCTGGACGCCATCCAGGCCGTGATGCTGGCGGCCGGCCCGGCCGCCACCGGTCTGCTCGCCCGCACCCGGCGGGAGCTGGCCGCCCGGCTGGACGAGCTGACCCGCGGCCAGGAGCGGGAGAGCCGGCTGCTGGCCGAGCGGGTGCTGATCAGCGAGCGCGGCCGGCTGGCCCGGGAGATGCACGACGTGGTCTCGCACCAGGTCAGCCTGATCAGCATCCAGGCGGGCGCGCTCCAGGTGAGCAGCGCCGACCCGGCCGCCGTGACCGCCGCCCGCACCATCCGGGAACTGTCCGTACGGACCCTGGACGAGCTGCGGCAGATGGTCGGGGTGCTGCGCGGCACCGGCGGACTGCCGGACGCCCCGCTCGCCCCGCAGCCCCGGCTGGCCGACCTGCCCCGGCTGATCGAGCAGAGCGGCCTGGCCGCGGACACCGAGCTGGTCCCCGGCGACCGCCCGTGGCCGGAGGCGGTCGAGCGGGCCGCCTACCGCACCGTCCAGGAGGCGCTCACCAACATCACCAAGTACGCCCCGGAGGCGGCGGTGCACGTCCGGGTCCGGGCGAAGGGCCGCCGGCTGCGCGTCGAGGTCCGCAACGAGGCCCCGCCGGTGCGTCCGGCCGAGACCCTGCCGGGCGGCGGCCACGGCCTGGTCGGCCTGCGCGAGCGCGCCCAGTTGCTGGGCGGCACCCTCACCGCCGGGCCGACCCAGGACGGCGGCTTCGAGGTCCGCGCCGAACTCCCGGCCAGCCGCGGCTGATCCCGCCCGCCCCCGAAATCCACGCCACCGGTGAGCGGACGACAAAAAAGCCCCGCAGATCCGTAGATCTGCGGGGCTTCGCTGTGCGCGAGGGGGGAGTTGAACCCCCACGCCCTTTCGGGCACTGGAACCTGAATCCAGCGCGTCTGCCTATTCCGCCACCCGCGCATGGGTGTTGTCCTCGTTGCCGACCGGTCTTCCGAACCACTCGGTACCATCGGTACTTCGCGCTTCCTGGACCGGCCTCCCTTTCGGGCGGCCCTTCCGACGTGGAAAACATTAGCACGACCTGGGGGGCTGCTCCGAATCCGTTGTCCGGGGAGGCCCACGGCACCCGAACCGATGCCCGACGCACGCCCGTGCGACTGCCGGAAGGGTGCTCCGACGGGCACACCTGGCGTGCCGTACCCGACATGCGTCACCCTGTGTGTCCGAGCCCACCCCCGGGCACCACACGGTCCGGGAACCGTACGGAAGGGCCCGGCGTGGATACGATCAGTACGGAAGTACCGCAAGTAGGAGGCGCGACCGGGTCCCGGGCGGGATCCGGCCGGCAGGCAGGCGAACGAACCCTGGAAGGGGGTGCCCCATGGGAGTGCTGAAGAAGTTCGAGCAGCGGCTCGAGGGTCTCGTCAACGGCACCTTCGCCAAGGTGTTCAAGTCCGAGGTCCAGCCCGTGGAGATCGCCGGAGCGCTGCAGCGCGAGTGCGACAACAACGCGAGCATCTGGAACCGCGACCGCACCGTCGTGCCGAACGACTTCATCGTCGAGCTGAGCCCGCACGACCACGAGCGGCTGAGCCCCTACTCCGGGCAGCTCGGCACCGAACTGGCCGGCATGGTCCGCGAGTACGCGGAGGCCCAGCGGTACACCTTCATGGGCCCGCTCCAGGTGAACCTGGAGAAGGCCGACGACCTGGACACCGGGCTGTACCGGGTGCGCAGCCGCACCCTCGCCGCCGAGGAGCCCCCGCAGCAGCAGCAGTACGCGCCGCCGCAGCCCGGCTACGACCGTGCGCCGGCCGCCCCGGCCCCCGGCGCACCGTGGCAGCAGCCCGGCGCCGGCCAGTACAACGCGCCCCCGCCGCCGGCCGCGCCCCCCGCGATGCCTCCCGGTCAGCCGGCGCCCGCGGGCGGCAACGTCCGGGCGTTCCCCGGCGCGGGCCACGGCGGCGCCGGGACGCGCCGCTGGATCGAGGTGAACGGCGCCCGCCACCAGATCACCGGCTCGGCCTGCGTGCTCGGCCGCTCGACCGAGGCGGACGTGCGGATCGACGACCCCGGGGTCTCCCGCAAGCACGCCGAGATCCGGCCCGGCACCCCTTCGATGGTGCTCGACCTGGGGTCCACCAACGGCATCGTGGTGGACGGACAGCACACCCAGCGCGCTACGCTCCGCGACGGCTCGCGAATCGTCGTGGGCTCCACCACCATCGTCTACCGGCAGGTCGAAGGGTAGTGTCCGAATTGTTCGCGCGCCTCGCTCACCGACTGGCGGGACGGTCATGTCAGAACTGACCCTCACGGTCATGCGGCTGGGCTTCCTGGCCGTGTTGTGGCTGTTCGTCATCGTCGCGATCCAGGTGATCCGCAGCGACCTGTTCGGCACCAAGGTGAACCCGCGCTCCTCCCGTCGGGGCGCGAGCGCCACGACCGGCGGCGGCGCGGCCACCTCGACCGCCGCACGCGCCGCGGCGCCGACTCAGGCCGGCCCCGCGGCGGCCCAGACCCAGGGCGGCGGCGGGCGCCGCCGCGGCGGTCCGACCCAGCTCGTCGTGGTGCAGGGCTCGCTGGCCGGCACCACGGTGGCGCTCCAGGGCCAGACCATCACGCTCGGCCGCGCGCACGACTCCACCATCGTGCTGGACGACGACTACGCGTCCTCCCGGCATGCCAGGATCTATCCGGATCAGACTGGGCAGTGGACGGTCGAGGATCTAGGCTCCACCAACGGCACCTATCTGGACCGGCAGCGCCTGACCGCGCCCACTCCGCTCCAGCCGGGCATGCCGATCCGTATCGGCAGGACCGTCATCGAACTGCGGAAGTAGTAGCGCATGAGGGACAGCATCCCGTCCATGACCCAGAGGGGGGCACAGGTCGCATGACCCTGGTGCTGCGCTTCGCCGCCGGCTCCCACAAGGGACTGATCCGGGAGGGGAACGAGGACTCCGGCTACGCCGGGCCGCGGCTGCTGGCCGTGGCCGACGGCATGGGCGGCGCCGCGGCCGGCGAGGTCGCTTCCTCCGAGGTGCTCGGCTCGATCGTCCGGCTGGACGAGGACGTGCCCGGCCCCGACCTGCTGACCCTGCTGGGCGACGCCGTCCAGGGCGCCAACGACCGGCTCCGGCAGATGGTCGAGGAGGACCCGCAGCTGGAGGGCATGGGCTGCACGCTCACCGCCATGCTGTGGACGGGCCAGCGGATGGGCATGGTGCACGTCGGCGACTCCCGCGCCTACCTGCTGCGCGACGGTTCCCTGGTGCAGATCACCCAGGACCACACCTGGGTGCAGCGCCTGGTCGACGAGGGCCGGATCACGCCCGAGGAGGCCGAGACCCACCCGCAGCGCTCGCTGCTGATGCGGGCGCTGGACGGCCGCGGCCAGGTCGAGCCCGACCTGTCGATCCGCGAGGTCCGGGCCGGCGACCGCTACCTGATCTGCTCCGACGGCCTCTCCGGCCCGGTCAGCCACCAGACCCTCCAGGACACCCTCGGCAGCTACTACGCGCCCGAGCAGACCGTGCAGGAGCTGATCCAGCTCGCGCTGCGCGGCGGCGGTCCGGACAACATCACCTGCATCGTGGCGGACGTCATCGACGTCGGCGCCACGGACACCATGAGCGGCCAGTTCAACGACGTCCCGGTGGTGGTCGGCGCGGTCGCCGACGCCCCGCCGTCCTCGGCCGCCGCCGACCGCTCGATCGCGGACACCCCGGCCGGCCGCGCCGCCGGTCTCGGCCGCGGCCCGCAGGGCGCCTTCGGCCCGGCCGAGGGCTACGCGGAGGGCTTCGGCCCCGCGCAGAACGGTTTCGGTCCCGCCGAGGGCTACGAGGGCGAGTACGGCCCCGGCTCCGGCGAGCCCTCGGTGTACGGCACCGAGGACTTCGACGAGGAGCGGCCCTCGAGGCGCAAGCGCAAGGGCCTGACGGTCTCGCTGGCCGCCCTGGTCACGCTGGGCCTGCTCGGCGGCGCCGGCTACTTCGGCTACCAGTGGACCCAGGACCAGTACTACGTCGGCACCCAGGACGACCACGTCGCGATCTACCAGGGCATCAACCAGAACCTGGCCGGGGTGAGCCTGTCCTCGGTGCACTCCTCGTACAGCAGGATCCAGCTGAAGTGGCTGCCCGAGGACCAGCAGGTCCACGTGAAGAAGACCATCTCGGTCGGCAGCATGAAGGACGCCCAGTCGACGGTCAACGAGCTCGACGGCTGGGTCCAGCTCTGCCAGAAGGCCGCCAGGGCGACCGCCCCGGCCGTACCGCCCGCCACCCAGGCGACGCAGGCCGCGTACCTGGCCAGCACGCCCACCCCGACCGAGAAGAACCGCGGTCCGGCCGCCACCACGCCGACCACCGCGCCCCCGGCCTCGCCGACCGCCCCGACGGCACCCGCCCCGGCGCCGAACGCGACCCCTCCGGCCACCGGCGCGCAGGGCGACCAGGCCCCCCCACTGACCGAAGAGGAACTCAGCCGGGCCAACTCCTGCCCGAAGCAGTGACGTCCGTGATCCGACATAGGACCGCCCCGAGCGGGTTTGCCGGCCGTCAGGGAGCGGTCACCACGTGAGCAGCTACGACCTGAGCCAGGAAACCACCCGGTCCGGCCGACGCCGGGCGGCGGCCGAACGCACGATCCCCCGTCGGCGGGGCAACACCACGATCTCCCCGCAGGAGGCGCCGAACCGGCGCAACACCGAGCTGGCCCTGCTGGTCTTCGCGGTGCTGCTGCCGGTCCTCGCGTACGCCAACGTCGGCCTCGCGATGGACGCCAAGCTGCCCGCGGGCATGCTCGGCTACGGGCTCGGCATGGGCGCCCTGGCACTGGTCGCGCACCTGCTGGTGCGCCGCTTCGCGCCGTACGCGGACCCGCTGATGCTGCCGATCGCCACCCTGCTCAACGGCCTCGGGGTGGTGATGATCTGGCGGCTGGACAAGGCGGGCAAGCTGCTCCGGGGCAACTACCCGGCGGCCGAGAACCAGCTGATGTGGTCGGCCCTCGGGATCGCCGGCTTCATCGGGGTGATGGTGCTGCTGAAGGACCACCGGGTGCTCCAGCGCTACACCTACATCTCGATGGTGGTGGCCCTGGTCCTGCTCGCGGCGCCGGCCTTCTTCCCGTCCCGGGCGGAGGACTTCGGCGCCAAGATCTGGATCCGGATGGGCAGCTTCTCCATCCAGCCGGGCGAGTTCGCCAAGATCGTCCTGACCGTGTTCTTCGCCGGCTACCTGATGGTCAAGCGGGACGCCCTGGCGCTGGCCAGCCGCCGGTTCATGGGCCTGTACCTGCCGCGCGGCCGCGACCTCGGCCCGATCATCGTGATCTGGCTGCTCAGCCTGCTGATCCTGATCTTCGAGAACGACCTGGGCACGTCCTTCCTGTTCTTCGGCCTGTTCGTGGTGATGCTCTACGTCGCCACCGAGCGGACCAGCTGGATCCTGTTCGGCCTGCTGATGTCGGTCGGCGGCGCGGTCGCGGTCGCCTCGACCGCGAGCCACGTGAAGGTCCGCATCGACGCCTGGCTCGACCCGATGGCCGCCTTCGGCGCCAACCCGCCGAAGGGCGCCACCGAGCAGATCGGCCAGTCGCTGATGGCGCTCGGCTCCGGCGGGGTCACCGGCTCCGGCCTGGGCCAGGGCCGCTCCTGGCTGATCGCCTTCGCCGCCAAGAGCGACTTCATCCTGGGCTCGTTCGGCGAGGAGCTCGGGCTGACCGGCCTGATGGCGATCTTCCTGCTGTACGCCCTGCTGGTGCAGCGCGGCCTGCGCACCGCGCTCGCCGCCCGCGACCCGTTCGGCAAGCTGTTCGCCGTCGGCCTCTCCTCGGCGATGGCGATCCAGGTGTTCGTCGTGGCCGGCGGTGTCACCGGGCTGATCCCGCTCACCGGTATGACCATGCCGTTCCTCGCGCAGGGCGGTTCGTCCGTGGTCGCCAACTGGGCGCTGGTCGCGATCCTGCTGAAGATCAGCGACAGCGCCCGCCGACCGGGGGCCGAACCGGCCCCGGCCACCGAGGGCCAGGAGGGACCAGCCCGATGAACAAGCCGATCCGCCGGGTATCGATCTTCTGCCTCGTCCTGATCCTGGCCCTGATGGTGCGCACCAACTGGGTGCAGGGCGTCCAGGCCGAGTCCTGGGCCACCAACAAGAACAACAAGCGCCAGCTGTACGACCGGTACGCCCACCCGCGCGGCAACATCATCGTCAGCGGCCAGCCGGTCACGAAGTCCGACTTCGTCAACGGCCTGCGCTACAAGTACAAGCGGTCCTGGGTCGACGGCCCGATGTACGCCCCGGTGACCGGCTACTCCTCCCAGGCCTACGGCTCCAGCCAGCTGGAGAACCTGGAGGACGGCATCCTCTCCGGCACCGACGACCGGCTGTTCTTCCGCAACACCCTGGACATGCTGACGGGCGAGCAGAAGCGCGGCGGCGACGTCGTCACCACCATCAACGCCAAGGTGCAGAAGGCCGCCTTCGACGCGATGGGCAACAAGAAGGGCGCGGTGGTCGCGCTCGACCCGAAGACCGGCGCGATCCTGGGCCTGGTCTCCACCCCGTCCTACGACCCGGGCACCTTCGCCGGCGGCGAGACGGCCGACCAGAACGCCTGGAAGGCCCTCGACGCGGACCCGAACAAGCCGACGCTCAACCGGGCGCTGAAGGAGACCTATCCGCCCGGCTCGACCTTCAAGCTGGTCACCGCGACCGCGGCGTTCGAGAACGGCCGCTACCAGAGCATCGACGACGCCACGGACACCCCGGAGCCGTACGTCCTGCCCGGCACGACCACCCAGCTGAAGAACGAGAGCCCGAACGAGCGCTGCGAGAACGCCACGATCAAGTCCGGGATGGACCAGTCCTGCAACACGGTCTTCGCCAAGATGGGCGCGGACCTGGGCAAGGAGCGGATGCGGGCGCAGGCCGAGAAGTTCGGCTTCAACAGCACGATCGACACCCCGGTCCGCTCCGAGAAGAGCGTCTTCCCGGACAGCTCGAGCCCGGACGGCACCGCCCAGGACTCGATCGGCCAGCACGACACCCGCGCCACCCCGCTCCAGATGGCCATGGTCTCCGCCGCGATCGCCAACAACGGCAGCCTGATGCAGCCGTACATGGTCGACCAGGAGCGCTCGGCCACGCTGACCACCGTCTCCAAGCACACCGAGAAGCAGTTCTCCCAGGCGATGAGCCCGGCCACCGCGCAGAAGATGCAGGACCTGATGGTCTCGGTGGTCGAGAACGGCACCGGCACCAACGCCAAGATCCCCGGCCTGCAGGTCGGTGGCAAGACCGGCACCGCGCAGCACGGCGAGGACAACGCCGGGCTCCCGTTCGCCTGGTTCACCTCCTGGGCGAAGACCCCGGACGGCCAGTCGGTCGCGGTCGCGGTGGTGGTCGAGGACGGCTCCCAGAACCGCGACGGCATCAGCGGCGGCCGCCTCGCCGCCCCGATCGCCAAGGCGGTGATGCAGGCCGCACTCGGCAAGTAGGAGCGCGGGTCCGGGGTGAGGGGAATGTCACGATGGGCAGCCCCGTCCGGATACCGGTCTGGTATCGGCCGACGGCTGACTCCGGTCCGCTGCGGTCCGACCGGTAGCGTATCCGCCAGCAGCGGGTGTGCCCGTTGCCGCCCGCGAGGCACCGCACGGCCCGGCCGGAGAACCGGTCGCGGACCGCGCGGCGTCACCCAGAGCGTGCGGGGACACCTACGTCACAACCTCACCGGCGGGTGAGGGAGAGGGTCGGAACTATGGAAGAGCCTCGTCGCCTCGGCGGCAGGTACGAGCTCGGCGGCGTCCTCGGACGCGGCGGCATGGCCGAGGTGTACCTCGCCCATGACACCCGACTCGGCCGCTCCGTCGCTGTGAAGACGCTCCGGGCCGACATGGCCCGGGATCCGTCGTTCCAGGCCCGGTTCCGCCGCGAGGCGCAGTCGGCGGCGTCCCTGAACCACCCCGCCATCGTCGCCGTGTACGACACCGGCGAGGACTACATCGACGGCATCTCCATCCCGTACATCGTGATGGAGTACGTCGAGGGGTCCACGCTGCGCGAGCTGCTGCACTCCGGCCGCCGGCTGCTGCCCGAGCGCGCGCTGGAGATGACCATCGGCATCCTCCAGGCCCTGGAGTACTCGCACCGGGCCGGCATCGTGCACCGCGACATCAAGCCGGCCAACGTGATGCTGACCCGGCAGGGCAACGTCAAGGTCATGGACTTCGGCATCGCCCGTGCGATGGGTGACGCCGGGATGACCATGACGCAGACCTCGGCCGTCATCGGCACCGCCCAGTACCTCTCCCCCGAGCAGGCCAAGGGCGAGCAGGTCGACGCCCGCTCCGACCTCTACTCCACCGGCTGCCTGCTCTACGAGCTGCTGACCGTGCGCCCGCCGTTCGTCGGCGACTCGCCCGTCGCGGTGGCCTACCAGCACGTCCGGGAGGAGCCGCAGCCGCCGTCGGTCTTCGACCCCGAGGTGCGCCCCGAGGTCGACGCGATCGTGCTGAAGGCGCTCGCCAAGGACCGCGACTACCGCTACCAGAGCGCCGACGAGATGCGCGACGACATCGAGCGCTTCCTCGACGGCCTGCCGGTGGCCGCCGCCCAGCAGGCCGCGTACGGCATGGGCCCGGGCGGCTACGGCTACGACCAGAACGGCTACCCGCAGCAGCACGACCCGTACGGCCAGACCAACGTGCTGCCGCAGCAGCCCGGCGGCCCGACCACCGTCCTGCCGCAGGCCTCCGGGCAGCCCGGCTACGGGCAGCAGGGCGGCTACCAGGACGACGGCTACGGCCAGACCTACGCCGGCCAGGCGGGCGGCAACGACGGCTACGACGACGGCTACGGCCGCGGCGGGGGCCGACGGGGCGAGGACCCGCCGAAGAAGAGCAACACCTCCTGGATCGTGCTGGCGGTGGCCGCCGTGCTGGTCCTGGTCGGCACCTTCTTCGTCGCCCAGGCGATGTTCGCCGACAAGGGCACCAAGGAGACCGCGAAGGTCACCGCGCCGAACCTGGTCGGCAAGACCCTGGCGGAGGCCAAGACGGCCGCCGCCGCGGCCGGTGCCAAGCTCGTGGTGACCGAGGGCGACAAGATCGCCTGCCCGGACACCAACATCAAGAAGGACCAGGTCTGCACCCAGACCCCGCAGTCCGGCACCCAGGTCGCCGAGACCTCCACCATCACGGTGCAGGTCTCCTCGGGCCCGGCCAAGGCGCAGGTCCCCGGTGTGGTCGGCAAGCCCAAGGACCAGGCCACCAAGGCGCTCGCCGACCTCGGCTTCACCAACGTGACCACCGAGTACAAGGACGACGACACCGCCGCGCAGGACACCGTCACCGCCCAGGACCCGGCGCCCAACGCGGCCGTCGACCCGAGCGCCCCGATCAAGCTGACCGTGTCGCAGGGCAAGGCCAAGGTGACCGTCCCGAACGTGGCCGGGGCCCAGAAGGAGGACGCGCAGGCGACCCTCCAGGGCCTCGGCTTCCAGGTGGACGTCTCGAAGACCGCCCCGGCCCCCGACCCGAGCAAGGTCAACACCGTCGCCTCGCAGTCGATCCCGGCCAACACCAAGGCCCCGGCCAACAGCAAGATCTCGCTGACGATCTTCAAGGCGCAGGACAAGCCCCAGGTCCCGCCGCTGGCGAACGTCAAGCTGGGCGCCGCCGCGGACCAGCTGAAGGCGCTCGGCCTGACCTACGTCGTGGTCAGCGGTCCCCCGGACCCGAACGCGACGATCCTCCAGAGCAACCCGCCGGCCGGCACCCAGGTCGACCCGAACACCCAGATCCAGCTCTACACCAAGGCGGCCGAGCCCCCGAAAGGGAGCGACCCCACCACCACACCCCCCAAAGGGGACCACTAGGCCTCCGGTATTCCCCTGGTTCGGCTGAGCCGGGCAACGAGCAGCACGGAGCACGCCCGAGGGCCCGCCGC
>NZ_JBHVEU010000099.1:0-22887 GCF_042802075.1 Kitasatospora sp. NPDC057518 | reverse complement strand
TCGCCACAGCGGCCGGGGCCCGACCGTTTCCGGTGCGGGTACGGCGACCACCCGGCCGGGCCACCCGCTCGGTCAGGCCTCCAGGCGGTCAGGCCTCCGGGCGGGGAGCCAGGATCGCGCAGGTGGTGGTGGCGTGCGCGTAGAGCTTGCCGTTCTCCGCGCCCACCACCCTGGCCTCCGCCGTCGCCATCGTCCGGCCCAGGTGCAGCACCACGCCCTCGCAGCGCACCGTCCCGGAGTCGGCGAAGAGCGGGCGCAGCATGTGGACGTTGAGCTGGGTGGTGGTGTAGCCCACCCCGGCCGGCAGCCTGCTCAGCACGGCGCAGCCGAGGGCCGAGTCGAGCAGGGCCGCCAGGTAGCCGCCGTGCACGGTGTTCATCGGGTTGTGGAGGTGGTCTCCGGGTTCGCCCCGGAACACCGCCGTCCCCGGCTTCACCTCGGTCAGGTGGAAGCCCATGGTGCCGCAGATCGAGGGCTCCGGGATCCGCCCGGCGATCCACTCCAGCAGGATCTCCTCTCCGCTCAGGTGGGTGAACTCGGCGATCGGCGGGCCGGGCATCCAGGTGTGGGTCCGGGTGCGCTGCTCCGGGCCGTTCGTGGGCTGGGGGCCCTCGGCGGCGATCTCATCGGTGGTCATGGGATCAACCTGCCTGGTCCGGCCGCCTGCCTCAAGTGCCTTACGGCACGCGGCGGGCAGGGGGCCGCGGCCGCCGGACCATGGCGGCCCGTGCCATGCCCAGGCGGCGGACCCCGGATGACCGCCACATGGCACCAGGGCTCCTGGCGCGCCACGCTGCACGGGACCGGCCCCCACTCCTCCCCCACCCAGGAGTCCCCATGCCACTGCGCCCCACCGCCGCGGCGTTGTTCACCGCCGCCGTCCTCGCGCTCGGTACCGCCGCACCCGGCGCGGCCGCGGCCTCCGACACGGTTTCCACCCTGCCGTCCGCAGCCGCAGCCGCAGCCGCAACCGCAACCGCGACTGCGAGCGGCAGCTTCCAGCAGGTCACCGGGTTCGGCACCAATCCGGGCAACCTCGCGATGTACACCTACACCCCCGCCGGGCTGCCCAGCGGCGCTCCTCTGGTGGTCGCGCTGCACGGCTGCGTCCAGAGCGCCACCGACTACTACCGCAGCTCGGGCTGGACCAAGTTCGCCGACCAGTACGGCTTCGCGGTGGTGTTCCCACAGACCAGCAGCGTCAACAACAGCCTCTCCTGCTTCAGTTGGTTCGACGCGGGCAAGGCCGCCCGGGGCGTCGGCGAGGCCAGGTCGGTGGTCGAGATGGTCACCAAGGCCGAGTCCCTGTACGGCTCGGACGCCCGCCGGGTGTTCGTCACCGGCCTCTCGGCCGGCGGCGGGATGGCCGCCGACCTGCTGGCCGACTACCCCGACGTGTTCGCCGGCGGGGCGATCGACTCCGGACTGCCCGCCCACTGCGCCGCCACCCAGGCCGCCGCCTCCGGCTGCCAGAACTCCGACCAGGGGCTCACCCCGGCCCAGTGGGGCGACAAGGTCCGGGCCGCGTACCCGGGTTACACCGGACCGTGGCCCAGGGTGGCGATCTGGCAGGGCACGGCCGACACCGTGGTCAGGCCGGTGAACGCGACCGAGCTGCGGGACCAGTGGACGAACGTCCAGGGCATCGGCCGCCAACCGACCGGCACCCGGAGCCTCCCCGGCGGCACCACCCAGGAGCTCTACGCCGACGCGAGCGGAAAACCCGCCGTGGCAGTGTTCACGATCAGCGGGATGGGCCACGGCCTGGCCGTCCACCCGGGCTCCGGGGCCGACCAGTGCGGAGCGACCGGCGCCTACTTCCTCGACACCATCTGCTCCGGCTACTACACCGCGCAGTTCTGGGGGCTGGACGGCGGTTCCGGCCCCACCGACCCCGGGCTGCCGGCCCCGACCGGCCTGACGGCGAGCGCGACCGCCGGTTCGATCGCCCTCGGCTGGCAGGCCGTCAGCGGCGCGGCCTCCTACCAGGTCTTCCGCAACGGCGGCCAGGTCGGCACCACGACCGGCACGACCTTCACCGACACCGGACTCGCGGCCGGCACCACGTACGGCTACACCGTGGCGGCGATCGACGGCTCGGGCACGGTCGGCGCCCGCTCGGCGGCGGTGACGGCGACCACCCCGGGCGGGGGCGCACCCCAGTGCTTCACCGCCAGCAACTACGACCAGGTCCTGGCCGGCCGTGCCACCCAGAGCGGCGGCCTGACCTTCGCGCTGGGCTCGGGCCAGAGCATGGGGCTCTGGAACACCTTCGTCACCCACACCCTGAAGCAGACCGGCCCGGGCTTCTACGTGCTCGCCGACGGCCAGTGCTGAACGGACGGCAGCCCGCCCGCCACCGAGCAGCACCACGACCACCCGCCCCACAACGGCCCACAGCGCGACGGCCCACACCACGACGGCCCGCACCGCCACACCGACCGTGAGGCTCATCCCGCCCCCACCTCCCCCTCCACCTCCGCCCGGAGCCCGGCGAACAGGTCGGTCTCGATCCCGCCCGCCGCGGCCGCCGCACCGGCCTCCGGCACCAGGCTCCGGGCGAGGTGGTAGTCCTCCGTCGGCCAGACCTCGCGCTCGATGTCCCGCGGGTGGGCCATGAAGGCCACACCCGGCTGCACCTGGGTGGCGTGCGCCAGCATCGCCGCGTCCCGTACGGCGAACTGCTCGGCGCACGCGATCCGGGTCGTGGTGGCCAGGGCGGGCGGGGTGTCCGGCCAGCCGGCCAGCAGCTCGCCCATCCCCGAGGGGACTCCGCGTTCCGTCATCGCCGTGTGCAGCGCCTGGAACCAGGCCCGGGAGAGCGCCAGGTGGTAGTAGAGCTTGGACCCCTGCCAGGGCTCGCCCTGCCCGGGGTGGCGCTGCGGGTCGGCGGCGGCTTCGACGGCCGCCACAGTGACCTGGTGGGTCATCACGTGGTCCGGGTGCGGGTACCCGCCGGTCTCGTCGTAGGTGACGACCACCTGGGGGCGGAACTCCCGGATCAGCGCGGCCAGCGGCGCCGCCGCGAGCTCCACCGGCCGGGCCGCGAAGCAGCCCTCCGGGAGCGGTTCGCCCGGCCCGGGCATCCCGGAGTCGACGAAGCCGAGGAACCTCTGGCGGACACCGAGGATCTCCCGGGCGGCCGCCATCTCCTCGCGGCGGACGCGGGCGATGTCGGCCCGGACCTCGGGCCGGTCCATGGCCGGGTTGAGCACCGAGCCGCGCTCGCCGCCGGTGCAGGTGGCGACCAGGACGTCCACGCCCTCGGCCGCGTACCGGGCGAGGGTGGCCGCGCCCTTGCTGGACTCGTCGTCGGGGTGCGCGTGCACGCTGAGCAGGCGGAGAGCGTCGGGGTGACGGGTGGACACGGGTACCTCCATGCTTGGGTGGTCGGGAGCCGCTCGGCGGTCAGCGGGACGGACGGGTGTTCGGGTAGAGCAGTGCCGGGGCGATGGCGAGTGCCGACAGGGCCAGCACCCACCAGAAGGTCTCGCCGAAGGCCGCACCCGGCTGGTCGGGGTGCCCGCCCTGCGCCTGCTGGAGCGCCAGCGTCAGCACCGCCGTGCCGAGCGCCCCGCCAAGCCGGTTGAGCACGTTGACCGCGCCCGCCGCCGCCGGCACCTGGGCCTTCTCAACGCTCCCGTACACCGCCGCCAGGCCGGGGATCGCGATCAGCCCCATGCCCGCGCCGCGCAGCGCCAGCGAGCCGGCGATCAGCCAGGCCGCCGGTTCGGAGCCGCTGCCCAGCCGGGTGAACGCGAGCGTGCCGACCAGGGAGCAGGCGATGCCGATCATGATCAGCGGACGCGGCGCGAAGCGGTCGGTGATCCGGGCGGCCAGCATGGCGGTGACCGCCGTACCGAGGGCCTGCGGCGCCAGCAGCAGACCGGCCTCCACCGCCCCGGCGTGCTTCACCTGCTGGTAGTACAGCGGCACCAGGAACATCGAGCTGTAGAGCGCGGCGCCCTGAAGGAAGCTGTTCGCCGTCGCCACGGAGAACCCGCGCCGGGCGAACAGCCGCAGGTCGATCAGCGGCGCCCGGCCGGCCTTGCGGCCCACCCGCAGCGCGTGCCAGCCGTAGACCGCCACCAGCACCGTGCCCACCACCAGCGCGACCCAGCCGGCCGTCGCGCCGTCACCGATCGTCGAGAGCCCGTAGACCAGCCCGGTCAGACCGGGCGAGAGCAGCACCAGCCCCGTCACGTCCAGCCGGGGCTTCGGTATGTCCGACGCCTCGTCAGTCGGCAGCCAGCGGGCGGCGAGCAGCAGGATCACCAGCCCGACCGGCACGTTCAGCAGGAACATCCAACGCCAGTCGAAGTGCTCCAGCACCAGCCCGCCGAGGATCGGCCCCAGGACCGGGGCCAGGCTGATCGGGAGCATCAGCGTGCCCATCACCCGCCCGACCCTGGACGGCCCGGCCGCTTGTATGATGATCGCCTGGCCGAGCGGTTGAATCATCCCGCCGCCGATCCCCTGCAGCACCCGGAAGGCGATCAGACTGCCCGTCGACCAGGCCAGGCCGCACAGCGCCGATCCGAGCACGAACAGGACGACCGAGGCGAGCCACGCCCGCCGCCCGCCGAAGCGGCCGGCGGCCCAACCCGAGAGCGGCATGGTCAGCGAGATCGCCAGCAGGTACCCCGTGGCCACCCACTGCATCTCCGCGATCGAGCCGTGCAGATCGCGGCCGACGGAGTCGATGCCGACGTTGACGATCGTGCTGTCCAACAGCGCGAGCACCGGCCCCAGCGCGAGCACCGAGGCCATCTTCCACAGGCCCGCCGGAATCGGCTCCGGCGCCCCCTCCCGGACTCCTCCCGGCTGGTCCTTCGCGGCGACGGATGTCGTCATGCGCCCCTCCCCTAGTCGCAGTCGGGCCAGCGCCCCCCGAACCCGCGTGCGGCACCCCGACGCTCGCTCGGCACACTCTCGGACGCTCACCCGGGCAGCCGCTCCGGCCGCCCGAGAAGAACTTAGGCCGGACCCACTGATTGGGTCAAGCCTAATTCCTGTACCCGACCCAGCAAGCTGCGCTACGCTCCCGGCATGACCGAGAACGCGACCACGCCGAGCCTGCGCGAGCTCAACAAGCGCCGCACCCGCGAGGCGATCTCGCACGCCGCGACCAGGCTCTTCATCGAACAGGGCTTCGACCGCACGACCATCGCCGAGGTCGCGGCCGCCGCGGGCGTCGCCAAGATGACCGTCACCAACCACTTCCCGCGCAAGGAGGACCTCTTCTTCGACCTGCACGAGGAGCTCGTCGTCCGGCTCGCCGCGACCGTCGCGGGGCGCGCGCCGGGCGAGTCCGCGCTCGCCGCGCTGCGCCGCGACTGCCTCGCCGGGCTCGACCGGCACGACGCCCGGCTCGGCTTCTCCGGCCCGGAGTTCGCCCGCACCGTCTTCGACAGCCCCGCCCTGGGCGCCCGGCTGCGCGAGCTGCACGAGCAGGGCGAGACGGCGCTCGCCGAGGCGCTGGCCGAGGCGGTGCACGAGAGACCCGTCGGCTTCGAGTGCCGCGTCGCCGCCGCGCTGCTCGCCGCCGTCGACCGCGCGGTGTTCGCCGAGGTGTTCCGCCGCACCCTGGCGGGCGAGGAGCAGGCGGCGATCGCCACCGCCGTCCGCCCCTCGGCGGTCCGGGCCTACGACCGTCTGGAGGGCGCCCTCGGGAGCTTCGCCGTACGGGAGGCCTAGGCCGCGGGCCCGGCCTCCGACCAGGGGCTGAACCACGTGTCCGGGCCGGAGCACCCTTGACGAAAGGTTGACCTGCTCACGGCAGAAGGTTGGCGATGGCCGCCTCTATCGTCGGCCCATGCCCTCACAGCCCATCAGGCCCACCGCCCTGCCGGTCCTGCCCTACCGCAAGCCCACCCGGGGCCGGGACTACTGGGTCCTGGACAACGTGCTACCCGACCCGGACGCCGTCCGGGAGCGCTGTCTGGCCCGCGGGGACTGGACCGAGGGCTACCCGCACCGCCCCGAGACCTGGCCAGGGCTGCGCACCATGCCGGGCCTGGAACCCGGGGAACTGGCCCGGGTCGAGTCGCTGGTCCGCAAGGCCACCGGCGCCTCCCGGCTCTGGGTGCAGAGCACCCCGGGCGGCGGCACGCTCAACCACAACTGCGTCCAGGTCGTCGGCGCCGGGGAATCGGAATCCCGCCCCCACACCGACTCCCGCGCGCTCTGCCGCTACGCCGCCGTCCTCTACCTCAGCCCCGGCGCCCCGAAGGACGCCGGCACCAGCTTCTACCGCCAGCAGTTCCCCGGCGGCCGCCTCGGCGGCAACCTGGTCAACGCCCCGCACAACAACCTGGTCGAGGCACTCGGCACCCGCCACGTTCCCGGTGACCACTTCACCGAGGACGTCCGCGTCCCCAACCGCTACAACCAGTTGCTCCTCTACCACGCCAACCTGATCCACAGCGCCACCGGCTACTACGGCACCGACCTGGCCGAGCGGCGGATGACGGCGGTCTTCTTCTGGATGGCGTGACCCCCACCCACTCTCCGGACGACCCACCCCTCAGCCGGCGCCCACGTGCGCCAGACTCGCCCTGGTCAGCGCCGCCGCCAACCGGGCCTGGTCCGCCGGCCCGACCAGCGCCCCCAGTGCGGCCGGTTCACCCGGCAGCCCGAGCGTCCGGGCCTCCGCCGGCACCCGCTCGCCGAAGTACGGCCGCAGCGAGGGCCAGACCGCCTGCGCCTCCCTCCGGCCCCCTCATGCCCTCCATCCACGCTTGCCCGGATTCGGGCACCCCGCACCCGGGGAGGCTGGCCGCATGAACGAGCGAATCATCGGACGACATGCCCAGGCGAATGCCACGGCCGCACGAAGCGAGGCGGGCGCATGAGTCGTGACACCGTTCCCGCGACCGAGACCATCCGCCCCGAGTGGGCCGCGATCGACGAGTTGCCCACGGTCGAGCTGCTCCGGCTGATGAACGTCGAGGACCGCACGGTGCCCGAGGCCGTCGCCGGGGAGTTGGAGCGGATCGCCGCCGTGGTCGACGCCGTGGCCGCCCGGATGGCGCGTGGTGGCCGGCTGGTCTACGCGGGCGCCGGGACGGCAGGGCGGCTCGGCGTGCTGGACGCCGTCGAGTGCCCGCCGACCTTCGGCACCGATCCGGCGCTGGTCGTCGGCCTGATCGCGGGCGGGCGCCCGGCCGTCACGGCGGCGGCCGAGGGCGCCGAGGACCGCACCGACCTCGCCGAGGCCGATGTGGCCGCACTCGCCCTCACCTCCGCCGACACCCTGGTGGGCGTCTCCGCCTCCGGCCGTACGCCCTACCCGCTGGCCGCCGTCCGCGCCGCGCGCGCGGCGGGGGCGCTGACCGTCGGGCTGGCGTGCAACCGCGGCTCGGCGCTCGCGGCCGCGGCCGAGTTGGGCATCGAGGTGGAGGTCGGCCCCGAAGTGCTGGCCGGATCGACCCGGCTCAAGGCGGGCACGGCGCAGAAGCTGGTGCTCAACCTGCTGTCCACGGCCGTGATGGTCCGGCTCGGCCGGACGTACGGAAATCTGATGGTCGACCTCCGCGCCACCAACGACAAGCTGCGCGACCGCGCCCGACGGATCGTCGCCGAGGCGACCGGCGCCGACGGGACCGCGGTCGACCGCGCCCTGAGCGCGACCGGCGGCCGGGTCAAGGACGCCATCCTCTCCCTGCTCGCGGACGTGGACGCCCCCACCGCAGCGCGCCTCCTCACGGCCTCGGAGGGACGGCTGCGCGAAGCCCTCCGCCTCGCCCGGCCGTAACAGCCCTGCACCGCGCCCGGCCAAAACCCCGCCCGGCCGTAGCCCCGCCCCCGCCAACTCACCCCAACCGCACGTCCGCCGCCACGACGACCTCGCCGAGGCGCGGGAAGTCCAGTTCCACCGACGCCCGGTGCTCCTCCGCCGTGAGCGCGGCCATCGCGTCCTCGACGAACAGCAGCCGGTACCCGTGGTCGCCGGCGGCCCGGGCGCTGGACTCCACGCCGAGGTTGGTGGCGATCCCGGTGAACACCAGGGTCTCCACGCCCCGCGCCCGCAGCAGCCCGTCCAGGCCGGTGCCCTGGAAGGCGCCGATGGTGCGCTTCACCACGACCTCGTCGGCCACCGCCGCGACCTCCGCGACCAGCCCGCTCCCGGGCGGCTGCTCGGCGACGTTCGGCCGCTCGACCCGCACCGCGACCACGGGCGCGCCCGCCGCCCGGAACTCCCGGGCCAACTCCAGCGAGGCCTCCACCACCTCCGAACCGGTGCGCGGCGCGAGCGGGTTGGCGACGATCCGGTCCATCAGGTCGATCAGGACCAGGGCCGTACTGCGGGGATCAAGGGTGGTCATGGACGTCACGCTAGTCCAGTAACGCCGGCCCGTCCGACGACCGGCCCTCCTGCGCCCGGCCCTCCGAGGCCTGGCCCGCCGAGGCCCGTGCCTCCGAAGCCGGAGCGCCCTCCGCCCCCGCCTCCCGCGCGATCTCCGCCCGGAACCCCTCGATCAGCACCCGCAGCCCGTACTCGAAGTCCGCGTCGTGGTCGGTCATCCGCAGCACGTCCACCGCCTCGCGCAGCAGCGGCAGTTCGCGCAGCGCCTCGTCCGGGAACGGCGGCCGGTCGCGGTCCGCGGTGTCCTGCCGCCAGGCCTGCTCCTCGGTGACCCAGCCCATGATGTACCGGTCGACGGTCAGCAGCAGCCGCAGCGCCGTACGCGGGCGCAGCCCGGCCCCGCACAGGGCGGCCAACTGGGCCTCGACCGCCGGGAGTTCATCCTCGCTGGGCAGGGTGCCGGCGTGCACCCGGGCGCCGTCGCGGTAGGCGAGCAGGGCGCCGCGCTTGGCGCGGGCGTCGGCGGCGATCCACTCGGGCCAGTGCGCCGGGTCCGGCTCGCGGTCGGGCGGGAGGGCCTCGGCGAGCATCGCCTCGGCCATCAGGTCGAGCAGTTCCCGCTTGTTCTTGAAGTGCCAGTACAACGCCGGTGACTGGACGCCGAGTTCACGGGCGAGCCGGCGGGTGGTCAGCCCGTCGATGCCCTCCTCGTCGAGCAGGCGCAGCGCCGTGCGCACCACCTCGTCGCGTTGCAGCGCCATCCGATCGCCCTCCTGGGTTATCCGCTTGCCAGACCCACCTTATCGCCGATAAGTTCCCGAGCTGGAATTTATCAGCGATAAGGACGGCCGTCGCGACGCCGACGACCCCGAAGGGATCCCACCCCTCGTGACCTCCAACCCGAACCCCACCTCCGGACCCGACCCCACCTCCAGCCCCGACCGCCCCTGGTCCCGCCTGCTGCCGAACACCGCCCCCTGGCGCTCCTCCCGGGACTTCCGGCTGACCTGGACCTCCGGCACCGTCACCCTGCTCGGCTCGATCTTCACCATGACCGCGATCCCGCTCCAGATCGCCGACCTCACCGGCTCGCCGCTGGCCGTGGGCGCGGTCGGCGCGGTCGAGCTCGTGCCCGTCATCCTGTTCGGCCTCTACGGCGGCGTCCTCGCCGACCGCGCCGACCGCCGCACCGTCGCCCTGGCCACCGAGGTCGCCCTGGCCGCGCTCAGCGCCTTACTGCTGGCCAACGCGCTGCTCGGCACCCCCGCCGTCTGGCCGCTCTACGTCGCCGCCGGGGTGGCGGCGGCGATCCAGGGCATCCAGCAGCCCTCGGTCGAGGCGATGGTCCCCCGCCTGGTACCCCAGGACCAGCTGGTGGCGGCGGGCGCCCTGCTGTCCCTGCGCTGGAGCATCGGCGGCGTGGCCGCCCCGGCGGCGGCCGGCCTGCTGATCGCGACCGCCGGCGTCCCGGCGGCCTACCTGGTCGACCTCGGCACCTTCCTGCTCTCGATCGCCCTGCTCGCCCGGGTCCGGCCGATCCCCTCGGAGCGGGACGCCGAGGCGCCGCAGCTCACCGAGTTCCTCGACGGCGCCCGGTACGCGGCCCGGCGGCCCGACCTGGTCGGCACCTACCTGGCCGACCTCGCGGCCACCGTCTTCGCCCTGCCCACCGCGCTCTTCCCGTTCCTGGCCGCGGAGTTGGACGCCACCTGGGCGCTCGGCCTGCTCTACTCGGCCGGTGCGGCCGGCAGCCTGATCGCCGCCGCGACCGGCGGGTGGGCGGAGCGGGTGCACCGGCACGGCCGGCTGGTCCTGCTCTCCGCGGCACTGGTCGGCGCGGCGACGGCGGCGGCCGCCTTCGCCCCGGGCCTGTGGGCCGTCCTGCTCTGCCTGACCGTCGCGGGCGGCGCGCACTGGGTCGGCGACACCTTCCGCAGCGCCATCTGGAACCAGTCCATTCCGGACGAACTCCGGGGCCGAGCGGCCGGGTTGGAGATGCTGATCGGCTCCGCCGGGCCGGCCCTGGGCGACCTGCGGGCGGGCGGGCTCGCGGCCCGCCAGGGCATCCGGGCGGCACTGCGCACGGGGGGCCTGCTCTGCCTCGGCAGCTCGGCCGCCGTGTCCGCCGCGCTCCCCGCACTCTGGCGCTACGACCAGCGGACGCACCGCACCGGGCCGGTCGCGCCGGAGCCCACCCCGTGACGCGCCCGCCGCACCCACCCCACGACTGCTCAGTCCCGGACGAGCGCCGTCGCGTGCCGGTCGATCAGCTCGCCCAGCCCCCGGAGGTCGTCGACCCCGCGCTTGGGCAGCATGGTCAGCACACCGGTCTCCTCGCTGCCCTTCAACAGCAGGAACAGCCGGGGCGTCTCCAGGTAGTACCGCTGCTCCGACCAGGCGAACTCGGTGACCGAGGCCTCGGTGCTCACGACCACCCCCTGGTCGTCCAGCAGGACCCTGAACTCGCCCTTCTCCCTCGCCGTCCTCGTCACCCGCCGCACCCGCGTCGCGGGCCCCGCGAGAACCACGAGCAGCACGACCGCCACCAGCAGGGCGACAAACCGCAGCACCGTCCCGCCGAGGACGGCGAGCAGCCCGACGACCGCCGTCCCGCCGACGGCCACCGTGTACACGGCCCGCCGCGACCGGCGTCCGGCCGCCGTGCACCGCTCCCACGCCGCGAAGGCCTCCCGGAAGTCCTCGGCCGTCGGGGTGTAGCGGACCTCGACCGACGTCACCGCCCGCTCGTCGGAACCCACGTCCCACACCCTCCGACCCATGTACGCACAACTCCTGACACCAGCTTCGCCGGATCGTAGCAAAGACCGTACGTACCCGATGCGACCGCGTCCACGGCCTCCCGGCCCTCCGGCGTGAATGCGCCGCTCCCGGCACCCACCCGTTGACCGACCACCCCGCCCGGCGGTTGGCTCACCCCGAGCCGGCCGCCGGGGAGTTCGGCGTCCACCGCCGACGCGGCACGGCCCGATCCCAGGGGAGGGAACCCGATGACCCGCATCCGCCGCCCACTGCGCGCGGCCCGCACCCTCGCGGCCGCCGCACTGGCCGCCGCCGTCTCCATCACCGTCGCCGCCCCCGCCCAGGCGGCCCCGTCCACCACACAACCGTCCGCCACACGACCGTCCGCCTGGCCGGGCGGCACGGGCACCGAACGCGTCTCCGTCGGCCCCGGCCAGGCGCAGGCCACCGGCGCCTCACAGGCCCGCGGCCTGAGCGCCGACGGGCGCTACGCCGTCTTCACCTCGGAGGCGGCCGACCTGGTGCCCGGCGACACCAACGGCACCTCCGACGTCTTCGTCCGCGACCTGTGGACCGGCCACACCGAACGGGTCGACACCGGTCCGGGCGGCGTCCAGGCCGACGGCGCCGCCCACCACGCCGCGATCAGCGGCGACGGCCGCTACGTGGCGTTCGGTTCCAGCGCCACGAACCTCGCCCCCGGCGCCAACCGCGGCTACCAGGACGTCTACGTCCACGACCGCCGGACCGGCGAGACCCGGCTGGTCAGCGTCGGCCAGGCGCCGGGAGCCCCGCAGACCGACCGGGTGTCCGACGTCCCCTCGATCAGCTGGGACGGCCGCTACGTCGCCTACCAGTCCAACCGCAGCGACCTCGCCCCCGGCACGGTCACCTGGTTCGGCGGCAACATCTACGTCACCGACCTCTGGACCGGCGACACCCGCCTGGTCAGCGTCGGCGCGGACGGCAAGGAGGCCGACGCCTCCTCCGCCTCGCCGGAGATCAGCGGCGACGGCAGCACGGTCGTCTTCATCTCCAAGGCGACCAACCTCATCGGCCCGGGCCGGCCCGACACCCTCTCCCCGGCCGCCGTCGCCGAGCTCAGGGCCGGCTCCGACCAGGAGTTCGCCGCCGACTCCCTCCGCCCGGAAGCCCGCTCAGACTCCCGCCCGAACGCCCGCCCGGACACCCGCTCAGACGCCCGCGCAGAGCTCCTCAAGCCGCGCCTCTACCCGCTGTACGCCCGCGACCTGCGCGCCGGGCGGACCAGCCTGGCCTCCTCGGCCCCCGACGGCGGCTACAAGGGCGCGGCCGACCCGTCGATCAGCCCGGACGGCCGCTACGCCGTCTACTCCTCCTGGGTCGTCCACGGCGACACCTCCTGGGACCGCCACTTCGAGCTGTACGTCCGCGACCTCCGGCAGGGCACCGAGACACTGGTGAGCGTCGGCCTGCCCGGGACGAAGACCACCCTCGACTCCTTCGGCGGCCGGCTGACGGCGGACGGCCGGTGGGTCTACTTCAGCTCGGCGGCGGAGAACCTCGTCCCCGGCGACACCAACAACGCCGAGGACGTGTTCCGGCGCGACCTGTGGACCGGCCGCACCGAGCGGGTCAGCGTGGCGGGCGACGGTTCCCAGACCACCGGCTCCTCGTACGCCCCGTTCCCCGACGCCTTCGGCACCGCGGTGGTGTTCACCTCGTCCGACAGCACCCTCGTCCCGGGGGACACCAACAACGCCGAGGACGTGTTCCTCCGCCGCCTCCCGCTGTTCTGACACCCGCCCCGACCACCCTCACCACCCCGACCGGCGCGGGTGCTCCCGGTCTCACACCGTGAGCGCCCGCGCCGAGGCCCGGATCGGCGCCGGCAGTTCCGTCCACCCCCGCAGGTACCGGTCGACCGCCGCGGCCACCGCCCGTCCCTCGGCGATCGCCCAGACGATCAGCGACTGCCCGCGTCCGGCGTCCCCCGCGACGAACACGCCCTCCGCCGCCGTGGCGAAGCCGTCGTCCCGAGCCAGGGTGCCCTCCGGCCCGGTGGCGAGGCCGAGTTGGGCGAACAGCGGCCGGTCCGGGTCCGGCCCGGTGAAGCCCAGCGCGAGCAGCACCAGCTGCGCCGGCAGCCTCCGCTCGGTGCCCGCCCGTGGGCTGCGGTCGGCGGGCTCGGCCTCGGCGAAGCGGACGGCGGCCACCCGGCCGTCCGGGCCGGGCTCGAAGCCGACGGTGGTGGCCGCGAACACCCGGGGCCCGGCCTCCGCCGCACCGGACTCCTCGTGCGAGGTGGTCTCCCGGTACACCTTCGGGTACACCGGCCAGGGCTGCCCGTCGGCCCGGTCCCGCGGCGGCCGCGGGTTGATGTCCAGCTGGGTGACGGAGGCGGCGCGCTGGCGCAGCGCCGTCCCCAGGCAGTCCGCCGCCGTGTCGCCGCCGCCGACGATCACCACGTGCCGCCCCTCGGCGGACAGCGGCGAGACCGGGCAGTCGCCCTCGTCCACCCGGTTCGCCCAGGTCAGGTACTCGATCGCCTGGTGCACCCCGGTCAGGTCCCGCCCCGGCACCGGCAGCTCCCGGCAGGCGGTCGCGCCCACCGCGACCACCACCGCGTCGTACCCGGCCCGCAGTTCCTCGCCCGGGACGTCCCGGCCGACCCACACCCCGGTGCGGAAGTCGGTGCCCTCGGCCCGCAGCTGGTCCAGCCGGCGCTCCAGCCGGTGCTTCTCCAGCCGGAACGGCGGGATGCCGTACCGCAGCAGCCCGCCCGCGCGGTCGGCCCGCTCGTACACCGTGGTGGCGTGCCCGGCCCTGGTCAGCTGCTGGGCGGCGGCCAGCCCGGCCGGGCCCGAGCCGATCACCGCGACCCGCCGCCCACCGGAGCGCTCGGCGCGGTCGGGCGGCCGGGGCCCGTCCCAGCCCGCGTCCAGGGCGCGGTCGGCGATCGCCAGTTCCACGTTCTTGATCGTCACCGCCGCGCCGTCGATGGCCAGCACGCAGGCGCTCTCGCAGGGCGCCGGGCAGAGCCGCCCGGTGAACTCCGGGAAGTTGTTGGTCGCCAGCAGCCGTGCCGCGGCCGCCCGCCAATCCGCGCCGGCCGCCGCGCCGACCTCCGCTCCGACCTCCGCGCCCGCTCCGGTCCCCTCCCCGGAACCCGTCCCCGACTCCGCCACCAGCCGGTTCCACTCCGGCACCAGGTTCCCGAGCGGACAGGCGCTGTGGCAGAACGGCAGCCCGCAGTCCATGCACCGCCCCGCCTGCCCGCCCACCACCGGCAGCAGCGGGCCGGGCCGGTACACCTCCCGCCAGTCCCCCAGCCGCTCCCGCGCATCACGCCGCACCCGCTCTTCGCGCGGGGTGGTGAAGAAGGCCATCCGGTCTGCCATCGCGGCCTCCGGCAGGGCGTGCCGACTCGGATCAGGCGGCCCACCCGGCGGCGCGCCACCGTACGGCCACCGTACGCCCGCGAAGCACCGCGCGACAGCCCCGGCCGTCACGGACCGCCCCGGAGCGGCCGCGGAGCGGGCCCGGACACCCCGCCCCCGCCCGAAACCGCCGTGAGCACGCCAGGGAGAATCTCCGCCATGACCCACACCGTGCTGATCGCCGAGGACGACCGGGCCATCCGCGACTCGCTCGCCCGCGCACTGATGCTGCAGGGCTACCGGGTGCGGGTCGCCGCCGACGGCACCCAGACCCTGGCCGTCCTCGCGGAGCAGCGCCCGGACGTCCTGGTGCTCGACGTGATGATGCCCGAGCCGGACGGCCTGGAGGTCTGCCGCCGGCTGCGCGCGGCCGGCGACCGCACCCCGGTGCTGATGCTCACCGCCCGGGTCGAGGTGCCGGACCGGATCGCCGGCCTCGACGCGGGCGCGGACGACTACCTGGTCAAGCCCTTCGACGTGGACGAGCTGTTCGCCCGCCTGCGCGCCATGCTGCGCCGCCGCCCGCCGGAGTCCGCCACCGAGGTGCTGACCGTCGCCGACCTGCGGATCGAGCCGCCCGCCCGCCGGGCCTGGCGTGCCGCCCAGGAGCTCGAACTGTCCCGCACCGAGTTCGACCTGTTGGAGCTGCTCGCCCGGCACGCCGGCGCCGTCCTCGACCAGGCCACCCTGTACGAGCGGATCTGGGGCTACGACTTCGGCCCCGGCTCGAAGAACCTCGCGGTGTTCATCGGCTACCTGCGCCGCAAGCTCGACCGCCCCGGCCTGGCCCCGCTGATCCACACCGTCCGCGGCGTCGGCTACACGCTGCGCGAGCCGTGACCGGCCCGGCCCGCCGCCTCCCCCGGTTCCCGCGCCCGACCGGCAGGCTCCCCCGTCTCCCCCGGCTGCCGCGCCCCGGCCTGCCCACCACCTTCGCGCTGGCCTTCGCCGCGATCGCCGCGCTGGTCGCGGTGCTGATCGGCGCACTCGGCTACGACGCCGCCGCGCGGCTGATCCGGGACGACGAGACCGCCGACTTCGGCGCCGCCGTCGACTCCGTCGGCCGCCAGGTCCAGCGGGAGGTGCTCTTCCCGGGCGACTTCGCCGGCCCGAGCGGCCTGAGCGCCGACCTGGTCCGCCCGATCCGGGTCACCACCCAGTCGCTCAACCCCGACGGCGCGGTGCTGCCCGGCACCGCCCGGCTCGACCTGCCGCCGAGCCCGTCCGACCACGAGCTCGCCCACGCCGACCAGCCGGGCCGCACCTCGATCGGGCTGCGCCACGAGCACCGCGAGGCCTACCGGGTCGGCGTGGTCTCGCTCGGCGGCCGACGCGGGGCGGTCCAGATCATCCAGCAGGTCGGGCCCACCGAGAAGCTGCTGACCACCCTGCGGACCCGTACGGTCGCCCTGGTGGCGATCGTCGCGGTGCTCGCCGGCGGGGCCGGCCGGCTGCTCGCCCGACGGATCACCCGGCGGCTGGTCCGACTCACCCACGCGGCCGAACTGGTCGCCGCCAGTGGGCGGTTGGACGTCCCCGTGCCCGCCGCCGGCACGGACGAGGTGGGCCGGCTCGGCCGGGCCTTCGACCGGATGCTGGGCCGGCTCGCCACCGCCAAGGAGAACCAGCGCCGACTGGTCCAGGACGCCGGGCACGAGCTGCGCACCCCGCTGACCAGCCTGCGCACCAACCTCTCGGTGCTCCCCAGCCTGGACCGGCTGCCGCCCGCCGAACGCGCCGCGCTGATGGCCGATCTGGTCGAGGAGACCCGCGAGTTGACCCAGCTGGTGGAGGAGCTGGTGGCGCTCGCGGCGGACCGCAGGGCGGACGAGCAGCCGACCGAGGTGCTGCTCGCCGACGTGGTCCGGCAGGCCGCCGCCCAGGCCCGGCGGCGCAGCGACCGGGAGGTCGTGGTGGACGCGGACGCGACCGTGGTCACCGCTCGGCCGGACGCGCTCGCCCGCGCGGTGGGCAACCTGCTGGACAACGCCGCCAAGTTCGACCCCGCCGGGACGGGCCCGATCGAGGTGGTGGTGCGCGGCCCGCGGGTGGAGGTGCGCGACCGCGGCCCGGGCATCGACGCGGCCGACCTCGACCGGGTCTTCGACCGCTTCTACCGGGCCACCGCCGCCCGCGGCCTGCCCGGCTCCGGCCTGGGCCTGGCCATCGTGCACGAGGTGGCCCGCTCGCACGGCGGTACGGCCTTCGCCGCCAACCGGGAGGGCGGCGGCGCGGTGATCGGCTTCACCCTCGGCGCCGACGGAGCGGACGGGCCCGACGGCTGAGCACGCGGACGGGCCCGGCGCGTGGCAGCGCCGGGCCCGCGGTGGAACCGACCGTCAGACGGCGGCCAGCAGCCCCCGCCCGAGCCAGTCGGCCTCGTCCTTCACCCCCGGCAGGACGAAGAAGTAGCCGCCGCCGGTCGGCGAGATGTAGTCCACCAGCGGCTCGCCGATCAGCCGGGTCTGGGTGGCCTCGAACTGCCGCACCACGTCCTGCTGGTAGCAGCAGAACACCAGGCCCATGTCCAGGTTCCCGGCCCGGTCGACGCCCCGGTCGTAGTTGAAGCCCCGGCGCAGGATGCGCGAGTTGTCGGTGTCGGCGGTGCGCGGGTTGGCCAGCCGGATGTGGGCGTCGAGCGGGATCGCCTTGCCGTCCGGGTCCTTAGCGTAGTCCGGCGCGTCGGTCTCCCGGGCGCCGTCCAGCGGCGCGCCGGTGTCCCGGCGGCGGCCGAACATCTTCTCCTGCTCGGTGAGGGTGACGCGGTCCCAGAACTCGATCAGCATCCGGATGATCCGGATCACCTGGTAGCTGCCGCCGGTCGCCCAGGCCGGCTCGCCCGTCCCGTCGGTGACCCAGACCAGCCGGTCCATCTCGCGCGCGGAGCCGGTGTCCGGGTTGACGATGCCGTCCTTGAAGCCGAGCAGGTTGCGCTGGGCGCCGTCCGGGCGGGACTGGTTCTGGAAGCCGTCGATCCGCCAGAGGATCTGCAGCGCGCCCCGGGTGTGCCGGGTGATGTCGCGCAGCGCGTGCAGCACGGTGTCCTGGCGGTCGGCGCAGATCTGCAGCGAGAGGTCGCCGTGCAGTTCGGCGGCCTGGAGGTTGTCGTTCGGGAAGGTCTTCATCGGCGCGAGCCTGACGGGCTTGGCCTTGGCCAGCCCGTAGCGGTCGTCGAAGAGCGAGGCGCCGACGCCGACCGTGACGGTCAGGTGGTCGGCGGGGACGGTCGGGCCGAGGATGCCGCTGTCCGAGGGCGGCGCGCCGACGCCGAGGTCCGGCGGGGTGCCGCCGGCGGTGAGGAAGCGGATCCGCTCGGTCAGGGTCCGGAACAGCGCTTCGAGGCCCTTGCGGTCCTGGGCGATCACCTGGCAGGAGACGAAGGCCGCGAAGCCGGGGGCGGCCGTGGTGACGCCGGCCTGGTGGGCCCCGTGGAAGGGCACCGCCCCGGCCTTCTCCTGCGTGCCGTCCCCGGCGGCGGCCGGTCCGGCGGCGAGGGCGAGGCCGCCGCCGGCCAGCACGGCCGCTCCGGCGCCCGCGCCGAGCGCGGCCCGGACGAAGCTGCGCCGGGCCGGTCCGGCCGGGCAGCCGCCCTCCGCGGCGGCAGCGGCCTCGGTGGCGGCGGCAGCGGCGTGCGGGAACGGGCAGGACCCGGTGGCTGCGGTGTGGTCGGTCATCAGGCGGCCTTCCGGATCTCGAGCAGGGCGGGGACGGGGGCGAGGTCTTCGAGCAGTTCACCGGTGGCGCCGTTGAGCTGTCGGCGGGCGTCGGCGGGCAGCCGGTCGACCGGGGTCCAGCCCTCGGGCCGGTGGGCGGCGGCGACCAGGTCGCCGACCCGCTTCATCCCGGCGTTCACCTTGACGAGCACCTGCGGGTCCCGCTCGTCGAGCAGCGGCTGGAGCAGGGTCAGCAGTTCCTGGGTGCCGGTCAGGTTGGCCTGGGCGGTGGCCAGGTTGGTGCCGCTGCCCATGTCGGTGTCGCCGGTCAGCTCGAACTGGAGGGTGTTCTCCAGGATCTCGTGGGCGCGCAGCGGCAGGTCGCCGGGGGCGAAGTCCTGGCCGGGGAAGTCGTGCGCCAGCTTCTCCACGTTCTGCGCCAGGTCGTCGGCGACGGGCGCCAGCTCGGCGGCGGACTGGTCGTGCCAGAGGCCGTACTCCAGCCGCAGGAAGCCGGTGAAGCCCGGGTCCCGCTCCTTCTCGGCGAGTCCGTCCGGGCGGCCGTCGATCTTGCCGTCGAGGTCGGCGAAGGTGCCGTACGCGGCGCCGAGCGAGGCGTACCGGAGGTGGGCGGTGAGCCAGTCGGCCTTCGCCGTGGCGAGGTCCCCGGAGCGCACGTCGGCCTGGAGCTTCCGGCTCTCCGTCACGAGCGTCGCGAGGCCCTGGTCGACGTACTCCTTGTAGCTGTCCAGCGGGGCCTTGAGGTCCTCCTCGGCGACCGGCTTGACGGCCTTGACCACGGCGGCGCCGCTGACGTGCACGGCGGCCGAGGTGACGGACTTGCCGCCGGTGGGCACGCAGCGCCAGGCGTAGTCGCCGGAGCCGATGGTGGCGGTCAGGGCGCGGGTGGTGCCGGGGGCCAGGCCCTCGATCTCCCCGTAGACCGCGCCGCTGCCCGGGTCGACCAGGTAGACCTCGGCGACCTTGTCGCCGGTGTTGCGCATCTGGAACACCTGCTGGCCGGGCCGCGGGTCGGCGAAGCCCTTGCCGCACTCCTGCTCGGAGACGGCGACGGTGGCGGAGCCGCCCTGCTTGCCCTCGCTGACCGCGATCACCACGCCGGCCACCACCACCGGCACGGCGATCGCCGCGGTCGGCAGCACCCAGCGCGGCCGGCCCGCCCGCACCGGTCCGGCCGTACCCCCGCCCTCGGCCCCGCCCGCGGCGGGCTTCGCCCCGGCGGGAGCGGCGGGAGCGGCGGGAGCGGCGGCCGGGGCTGCCTGGGCGCGCCCACCACTGCGGACCCCCTCGACGAACAGCGTCATCACGACGCCCAGGTACGCGACGTAGCCGACGACCTGGAGCACCGTCATGGTGACGGTCAGGTTGAGGGTGCCCTGGACCAGCGTCGCGTACCAGGACGAGGCGTCCAGGTGCCCGCTCAGGTCGAAGGCGTACGAGGTGCCGCCGCCGACCAGGCCGGACTCCTGGAGGTCCCGCAGGCCGTAGCCGAGGACGCCCGCCGCGACGACGATCAGTCCGACGCCGGTGATGGTGAAGAACCGGGTGAGGTTCATCTTCAGGGCCCGCCGGTACAGGCCCCAGCAGAGCCCGGCCGAGAGCACCAGGCCGACGGCCGCGCCGATCAGCGGCCCGGTGGACTCCCCGGCGGTGCGCACGTTGGTCCACAGGAAGAGCGAGGTCTCCAGGCCCTCGCGGGCGACCGCGAGGAAGCTGGTGAGCACCAGCGCGCCGGCGCCCATCGCCAGCGAGGCCTGGACCTTCTCCTTGATCTCGGCGGAGAGGGTGCGCGCCGAGCGCCGCATCCAGAACACCATCGCGGTGACGAAGCAGACCGCGATCAGGCTGAGCACCCCGCCGAACGCCTCCTGGGCGTGGCCGGAGAGGTTGGCGGCGGTGAAGGTGAGCACCGCGCCGAAGCTCAGGCTGAGCGCGACGGCCGCCGCGACGCCCGACCACACCTGGGGCAGCCGGGCCTTCTGGTCCGCCCGTACCAGCGTGGCGACCAGGATCGACACGATCAGTCCGGCTTCCAGGCCCTCGCGCAGACCGATCAGGAAGCTGGGAAACGCCTCATCCCACATGCGGCGGGCTCCTCCCCCGGGCCGGCCCGGGTCGTTCACCTGTCCTCGACCCCGCCGCGGTGGCGGCGGGGCGGCACAGCCGAACGCCCCGGACACTGCGGTCCAGGGCGCCACGGCTTAGCTTAGGCAAACCTTAGAGCCGCGCAGGTCAACCGCACCCCCGGTTCGGGTAAGGGTTCGGTATGAGCTCGCCCTCGTGTCGACCAAACCCGCAGGCCGGAGGGACCGTCAGGAGCCCCGGGTCACCCCCACCACTGCTCCGGCACCGCCTCCGGTTCGGGCGACTCCGGCACCGTCACCGGTTCGGCGCAACGCACCAGGAGATCACCCTCCTCCGTTCCGGCGACGAGGTAGCCGCACTCGCGCAGCACGACCGCGGCCGCGCCGCTCAGCGCCGCGAGCGCCTCCCGGGAGGGCGGCCCGCCCGGCTCCGCTCCCGGCGTCCAGCCGACCACCACACCCTCGGGGTGGCGGTCGATCCACAGCGGTGAGGGGCCCGGTCCGGTGTCGAACCCGGCGCGGGCCAGGGCCTCGGTGACGTCCTCGAAGAGTTCACGGTGATCCACCATTGGCGCAGCGTAGGCCCCGGACCTCGCGACCCCCGGACGCGGCGCGCGCCGAAACGCTTCAGCGGCACCCGACCGCAGCATCGGCACCCGTTGGGCCGAGCGGCGGCCAGCCGATCGGGCGTCAGGAACCCCCGTCCGGCCCGACACGCACGGCCGGACGGGCCGATGGACGTGCACAGTCGGCCCCCTGCCGACAGCATGACAGAGTAAGCGCTCCATCACCCTGAGCAACGGGCCCAGCGGAACAGCTGGTCCGCGCGCCGGTCCCGCCGGCGGGCCCGTATCGAGAGGTCCCATGATCACAACACTTCGCCGGCCGCCGTTCCCGCCGGCGGGCCTCCGGCACGGTACGCCGCGGACGCCGGGGAGCCCGTCGTGAGAGCCGACCAGCAGTCGCAGCCGGGACCGGTGACCACCACGCGCGCCGACCCCGCCAACAAGGCCGAGGCGCTCGCCGACTGGGCGGACGGCCGGCTCGGCATCTACTCCCTGGCCAAGGCCAACCTGCGCAAGATCTTTCCCGACCACTGGTCCTTCATGCTGGGCGAGATCGCGCTCTACACCTTCGTCATCATCATCCTCACCGGCGTCTGGCTCACCCTGTTCTTCGTGCCGAGCATGGGCGAGGTCGTCTACGACGGGTCGTACGTCCCGCTCAGGGGCATCCCGATGTCCGAGGCCTTCTCCTCGACCGTCAAGATCAGCTTCGACGTGCGCGGCGGCCTGCTGATGCGCCAGATCCACCACTGGGCCGCGATCGTGTTCGTCGCCTCGATGCTGACCCACATGATGCGCGTCTTCTTCACCGGCGCGTTCCGCAAGCCGCGCGAGATCAACTGGGTCTTCGGGGCGCTCCTGCTGATCCTCGGCATGTTCGACGGCTTCATGGGCTACTCGCTGCCCGACGACCTGCTCTCCGGCACCGGCATCCGCTTCATGGAGGGCGCGGTCCTCGCCGTCCCGATCGTCGGGACGTACCTGCAGTTCTTCCTCTACGGCGGCGAGTTCCCGGGGCACGACATCATCCCCCGGCTGTTCACCGTCCACGTCCTGCTGATCCCCGGGATCATGGTGGGCCTGCTGGCGGCGCACCTGATCCTGGTCTTCTACCACAAGCACACCCAGTTCGCCGGGCCCGGCCGGACCAACAGCAACGTGGTCGGCATGCCGCTGCTGCCGGTCTACACCGCCAAGGCGGGCGGCTTCTTCTTCCTGGTCTTCGGCGTGGTCTCGGTGATGGCGGCGATCGCCACCGTCAACCCGATCTGGATGTACGGCCCGTACCGACCGGACCAGGTGACCACCAACGCCCAGCCCGACTGGTACATGGGCTTCTCCGAGGGCCTGATCCGCGTGATGCCCGGCTGGGAGATCAGCGTCTGGGGCGGCCACACCCTCAACCTCGGGGTGTTCGTCCCGCTGATGGTCTTCCCGACCGTCCTGCTGGCCATCTGGTGCTACCCGTTCCTGGAGGCCTGGATCACCGGGGACCGGGGCGAGCACCACATCGCCGACCGGCCGCGCAACGCCCCGGTCCGCACCGCCTTCGGCGCGGCCTGGATCAGCCTCTACCTGATCCTGCTGGCCGGCGGCGGCAACGACCTGCTGGCCACCCACTTCCACCTCTCGATCAACGCGATCACCTACGCGGTGCGGATCGGCTTCTTCACCGTGCCGGTCGTCGTGTTCGTGATCACCAAGCGCTGGTGCCTGGGCCTCCAGCGGCGGGACAAGGAGAAGGTGCTGCACGGCCGGGAGACCGGCGTCATCAACCGCCTCCAGCACGGCGAGTTCGTCGAGGTGCACGCCCCGCTGCCGAAGGGCCGGCTCTACACCCTCACCTCGCACGACCAGCCGCAGCCCTCCGAGCTGCCGCCCGAGGTGGACGAGAACGGCGTGGCCCGCAAGGCCGGGCTGTGGACCCGCGCGCGGGTCAAACTCTCCCGCGGCTTCTACGGCGAGTACAGCCAGATCGCCAAGCCCACCGTCGAGGAGCACGAGGAGATCGGCAGCGGCCACGGCCACCACTGATCCCCTCCCGCACCTGGAAAGGGCCCGCCGCACCGGGAACGG
>NZ_JBHVEU010000098.1:0-22959 GCF_042802075.1 Kitasatospora sp. NPDC057518 | reverse complement strand
ACCGCGAAGAGGGCCCGGTTCGGCGAACCGGGCCCTCCCGCCTACGACGACACCGCGTCGGTCAGGGGCCTCACAGCCCCGGCGATCTCAGAGGTCTCTGAGGTCTCAGAGGTCTCAGAGGTCGAGACCGGTCAGGACCATGACCTTCTCGACGGTGTAGTCGTCCATCGCGTACTTGACGCCCTCACGGCCGACACCGGAGTCCTTGACGCCGCCGTACGGCATCTGGTCGGCACGGTAGGACGGCGCGTCGCCGATGATCACACCGCCGACCTCCAGCTCCCGGTGGGCGCGGAAGGCGGTCTGCAGGTCGTGGGTGAACACGCCCGCCTGGAGACCGAACGCCGAGTCGTTGACGGCCGCGAAGGCCTCGTCCACGCCGTCCACCCTGTGCAGCGACAGCACCGGGCCGAACACCTCGGCCTTGGCCAGGATCGCGTCACCGGGCAGGTCGGCCAGCACGGTCGGGGCGTAGGTCGCACCCTCACGGGTACCGCCGGTGAGCACCTTGGCGCCCTTGGCGACCGCGTCCTCGACCCAGGACTCGACGCGCTTCGCGGCGTTCTCGTCGATCAGCGGGCCGACATCGGTCGCGTCGTCGGCCGGGTCACCGGTGACCTGCGCCCTGACCTTGGCGACGACCTTCTCCGCCAGCGCGTCGTACACCGAGGCGTCGGCGATCACCCGCTGCACCGAGATGCAGGACTGGCCGCCCTGGTAGTTCGCGAACATCGCGATCCGGGTGGCCGCCCAGTCCAGGTCGGCCTCCGAGGACCAGTCGGCGAGCACCACGGCCGCGGCGTTGCCGCCGAGCTCCAGGGTGCAGTGCTTGCGCGGCACCGAGTCCATGATCTGGTAGCCGACCTTGTCCGAACCGGTGAACGAGATCACCGGCAGGCGCTCGTCCTGCACCAGGGCCGGCATCCGGTCGTTCGGCACGGTCAGGATCGACCAGGAGCCGACCGGCAGGTCGGTCTCGGCCAGGATCTCGCCCAGCACCATCGCCGACAGCGGGGTCGACGGAGCCGGCTTCAGGATGATCGGGGCGCCGACCGCGATCGCCGGGGCGACCTTGTGGGCGACCAGGTTCAGCGGGAAGTTGAACGGGGCGATCCCCAGCACCACACCGCGCGGGAAACGGCGCACCACCGCGAAACGGCCCACGCCGCCCGGGTCGGTGTCCAGCCGCATGGTCTCGCCGTTGGTGCGGCGCGCCTCCTCGGCGGCCCAGCGGAAGACCGACACCGCGCGGCCGATCTCACCGCGGGCCCACTTGATCGGCTTGCCGTTCTCGGCGCTGACCAGCTGGGCGAGCTCCTCGGTGCGCTCGGTCAGCCGCTTGGCCACGTGGTCCAGGGCGGCGGCACGCTGGTGCGCCGGGGTGGCGGCGAACACCGGCAGCGCGGCCACGGCGGCGTCCAGCGCCTCCTCGACCTGCGCCTCGGTCGGGATGCTCACCTTGCCGACCAGACGGCCGTCCCAGCTGTTGTGCACCTCGAAGTCGGCGTCACCGCTCGCCCGGCGGCCGGCGAGCCAGAAATCGTACGTGGTGGTCACCGTGGTACCGGCCCTCTCCTCGTCTGTCCTACGGCCCACGGACGTGGGACCCGGTTTTGAGGGTAGGCGCGGCGGCGCGCCGACCGGATTGGCCGACTAGGAGCGTTCGCCCCCGGGGCCACTCCACCGCGTCCTACCGGTGCCCCGCGGGCCGCCGGAACCCCACACCCCGCCGGCGCCTCACTCCTCGCCGGAGCGCAGCGCCAGCCACAGCTCCATCCGCACGTCCGTGTCGTCCAGCGACCGGCCCAACAGCTCCTCGACCCGGCGCATCCGGTAGCGCAGCGTGTGCCGGTGCACACCCAGGTCCGCCGCCGCCGCGTCCCACTGGCCGTGCCGCGACAGCCACGCCCGCAACGAGGCCACCAGATCCCCGCGGGCCGTCCGGTCGTGCTCCCGCAACGGCCGCAGCAGCCCCTCCGCGAAGGCCGTCACCGCGTCCTCGCCGAGCAGCGGCAGCAGCGACCCCGCGCCGACCTCCTCGTGGTCCACCGACCGGCGGCCACCGCGCAGCGCCACCGCCAGCGCCCGCTCCGCCTGCGCGTTCGCCGTCCCCGCCTCCTCCAGCGCGGCCGGCGCCGAGACGCCCAGCGACAGGCCCTCGTGCTCCTCCACCGCGCCCAGACAGGCCCGGTGCACCGCGCCGTTGTCCAGCGCCAGCACCATCAGCCGCGGCCCGTGCGCACCGTCCTCCCGCGCCACCAGCAGCTTCTCGCCCACCCGGGCGCCCGCCTGCTCGGCCCGGTCGCCCAGCTCCCCGAGCGCCTCCGCGGCATCCGCGTTGGCCGGACCGGCCCCGGCCACCAGCACCCGTATCGTCCCCTCCGGCAGCCCCCCGAACAGCCCCACCGCCACCTGGCGGGCCGTCGCCACCTCACCGGCCAGCACCATCCGCAGCAGCGCCGCGCCCATCCGCTCCTCGGCCTGCCGCAGCTCCCGCGAACGCTCCAGGGTGAGGGTCAGCAGCGCCACCGCCGCGTTCAGCACGTACCGCTCGGTCGGCGTGATCCGGTCCTCGGTCCCGACCGCCAGGAAACCCCGGGCCCGCCGGTCCGCCCCCAACGACTGGACCACCACGTAGTCCTCGTCCGCCGTGTCTATCCCCGGCGCGCGCCCCTGCAACGCCGCACTCGACGGCGCCGGACGCCGACGCAGCCGGTCCACCTCCGCCGCCAGCCGCCCCGCCCGGCGCGCCGCCCAGTCCGGCGCCACCACCGACAGCGCACCCGACCCGTCGTACAGCGCCGCCCAGCCACCCAGCCGGGCCGCCAGCCGGCGCACCACCGCCGTCGTGCCGTCCTTGCCCAGCGCCGCCCGGGTCAGCTCCTCCTGCGCCTCGAAGCTGGTCGTCACCGCCTCGTACTGCTCCGCGGCCAGCGCCGCCGACACCACCTTGCTGATCGCGATGAACGGCGTCGGCTCCGGCACCCGCAGCAACGGCAGCCCGCGCTGCGCCGCCGCGTCCACCAGCGGCTGCGGCACCTCCGTGTGCGACAACCCCACCCCGAGCCCCAGCCCGACCACCCCCGCGTCGGCCAGCCGGTGCACGTACGCCTGCAACTGCGCCGCCGTACGGCCCAGCTTGATACCGGTGGTGAGCAGCAGCTCACCACCCTCCAGGAACGGCGTCGGGTCGTCCAGCTCACTGGTGTGCACCCAGCGGACCGGCCGCTCCAGGTGATCCGCACCGGCGAGGACCGTCAGATGGAGCGACGTGTTGCGGACGACGGAGGCGAGTGTGGGGGGCATGGCACCTTCGAAGGATCGACCTGACCGCGCCGTTGCGGCCGGGCGAGGAGAGGGACGTGGGACTGGTGAGGGTCTCTCCCCTTCATTATGGACGCCCCGGACAACCCGCACTGCCGAATCCACCTCGAAGGCGACTTCCCCCGCCGCCCGCCCTCAGCCCCTGAGGTCCACCAGCAGCGGCGGAACCTGCTCCCCCGACACCGCCGTCAACGACACCACCGCATGCCCCGCCGGCAACGCGTGCGCCAGATCCGACGGCGACCACCGCAACCGCTCCACATCCCGCGTCGTCACCGACTCCGTCTGCGCCGTCGTCCCCGACAACGCCTTCCGCCCGACCCGCCCCGCCCGCCGTATCACCCCACCGGAGGTGTCGGGGGTGTGGGTGACCTCCGTCTCGTGGACGACGTGCGTACCCCACGCCTCCGAGAAGAACTTCCCGTCCCAGGGAGCGATACCGGGGAAGACCATCCGACAGCCCACCGCCCCGAACAAGGGGGTCCTCAGCGATTCCGGCAGATCCATCAGGGTGCGGAGCAGCAGCACCGCGCCCGCATTGGCTCCCCGCATCCGCTGGAGGCCGCGAACGGTGTTCGCATCCAGTGCGGCGGACGCATCGTCCACCACAAGTCCGGCGAACAGAGAGCGGTCCTCGCGGCCGGCTGCCGCCACGACGAACTGTCCCACCACGAGACGGGAGAGGATCCGGGACGCCTCCGGGTGGCTCCGCTCGGGCAGCTTCACCCGAACCCGGAGAGGGTGGTCGAGCGCACGCATGGCGAAGGGAAGACGGCCTGTGCCGTCCGTGGCGAAGGCTCCTTCGAACGCCGGCCGGTCGAGCAGTGCCAAGCGGTCCGCAAGAAGGACCCCCGGGTCATCGGCGCGCTCCTGATGCCGCTGCCGGTACTCGAGGTCCCGCTCGTAGACCGGCAACCGACCCGTTGTCCGAAGAGCCTTGACGAGCGGTTCCATCACGCCCGGCTCCCCGGAGAGAAGCGCCCGCAGTTCCCGGACCCCCGGGTAGCGCCCGTAGGCGGTGCTGAACGGTCCAACCACCTGTTGAAGGGTCGTCCGGGCGCTCTCCGCGCGCGCGATCAGTTCGTCCGGCAGCAACGCGTCCGCGAGTCTGGCGGCTGCCTCGTCGGGATCCTGCGTCGCTCCGTAGAGGTCCAACCCGTAGACCGAACCCGGCTCGCCCGGGGCGATCACCACGTCGTACCAGTCGTCCGGGCCGAGGTCCGCGTCCGCTGCGCCGACCACTACGACGCATGCCGTCCCAGCCAATGTCTGGAGGCACAGGGCCTCCGTGACGGGACGGGCGAGTCGAGCCGTCTTGCCGGTTCCGGCGGGGCCGACAGCCAGCAGCGACGTCCCCAGGACGGTCGGGTCCAAGGCGAATCCGGTCGACCGGTGGCCGTGCGGGTTCTTCACCACGTCCTGCGTCGTGCCGAGCCGCACCTGTTGCAGCAGCAGGTCGTGCCAGGCCTTCCTGGTCGCCAGGTCCCGGGCCTCCGAGGGATGCGCAAAAGCCGCAGCACCGCGTGCGAGCACCTGGTCGACGAATGCGGGGAGGAAGACGGCATCGGCCTGGGCGGACTCCCACGCCCGCTGGATCCGGACGTAGTCGACGTCCCCGGCCTTCGAGTGGTCCAGTTTCTCGGCCGCTGCCGACGCTCCGCCAGATCGCTGGGCGAACCACGGGTCGGCGGCGGGCAACAGCTCAGCGCCGCCAGCAGGCCTGGCCGGGGCGGGCCCCTCGTGGGTGATCGCCCGAGCAAGGACCGGAGCGACGTTCCTCCGGTACCCGGAACGTGTGAGGAACCGGCGGCCGACCTCGCGCCACCGGCCGGTACGCCAGAACACCGCGGCCGCGCAACCGATGGTGACCAGGTTGATGAGGACCTGGACGGTGTTGAACTGCTCCGGCGACGTCCCGGCGAACCCTCCGAGGAGTCCCACCACCCACACGAGCACGAACGTACCGATGTAGTAGGTCGCGACAGTGGCGACAAGGTTCAGGACGGCACGCCACAGCAGCTGCCCGGTCGGAACCTTCGCCTCCTCCGCCTCGGTGGGATCGGTCCACTTGTAGCCCTGCCGGAAAATCCCGGGAGCTGCCTCCGGCCGAGGAATCGCCACCCACACCGGAAGGTCGAAGGTCCCGTCCGAGCCCGCCGCGGGCCGTTGGTGGGGCAGGGGGGTCGGGGGTCTGGTGGTGGTGCGCTCGCCGTGGTGGTGTGCCCCGTCCTGTGCCATGTACGGTCCCGCTCCCTCGCCCGCCCGCCCGGCCCGACCGCCGTCGGTGCCGCCATACCCATGCCGCCGTACCGGCGACACGCCCGCGCTCAGGGTAGTGGAGCGCGGCCTGCGGGTAGTCGCGCCACCCGCGCTGGCCGTGCCGGACAAGTCGGACGGCGCACTGCTACCGAGTGGCGCGTGCCGGGGTGGGGAGGGCGGCCGTAGCCTGCGAAGCACCGAGCCGAGAAGTCTGGAGATACCCCATGAGCGCCGCAACGCCGCTCCCGCAGGAGCGCCGCCTGGTCACCGCGATCCCCGGTCCGAAGTCGCAGGAGCTGCACGCCCGCAAGCTGGGTGCGGTGGCGGCCGGTGTCGGCACCACCCTGCCGGTGTACGTGTCCCGTGCCAACGGCGGCGTGCTGGAGGACGTGGACGGCAACTCGCTGATCGACTTCGGCTCCGGCATCGCCGTGACCAATGTCGGCAACAGCGCCGAGGCCGTGGTGGCCCGGACGACCGAGCAGCTGGCCAGCTTCACGCACACCTGTTTCATGGTGACCCCGTACGAGGGTTACGTGGCCGTCGCCGAGCAGCTGAACGAGCTGACCCCGGGTGACCACGAGAAGCGCACCGCGCTGTTCAACTCGGGCTCCGAGGCCGTCGAGAACGCGGTGAAGATCGCCCGCGCCTACACCAAGCGCCAGGCCATCGTGGTGTTCGACCACGGCTACCACGGCCGCACCAACCTGACCCTGGCGCTGACGGCGAAGAACATGCCGTACAAGCAGGGCTTCGGTCCGTTCGCCCCCGAGGTCTACCGGGTTCCGGTCGCCTACCCGTACCGCTGGCTGACGGGTGCGGAGAACGCCGCCGCCGAGGCCGCCGCCCAGGCGATCGACACCATCAACAAGCAGATCGGTGCCGAGAACGTCGCCGCGATCATCATCGAGCCGATCCAGGGCGAGGGCGGCTTCATCGAGCCGGCCAAGGGCTTCCTGCCGGCGATCGTGGAGTTCGCGAAGGCGAACGGCATCGTGTTCGTCGCGGACGAGATCCAGACCGGCTTCTGCCGCACCGGCCAGTGGTTCGCGTGCGAGGACGAGGGCATCGTCCCGGACCTGATCACCACCGCCAAGGGCATCGCCGGCGGTCTGCCGCTGTCCGCGCTGACCGGCCGCGCCGAGATCATGGACGCCGCGCAGACCGGTGGTCTGGGTGGCACCTACGGCGGCAACCCGGTGGCGTGTGCCGCCGCGCTGGGTGCCATCGAGACCATGAAGGAGCAGGACCTCAACGGCAAGGCGCAGCGGATCGGCGAGATCATGCTGGGCCGTCTGCGGGCCATGCAGGAGAAGTACGAGATCATCGGCGAGGTCCGCGGCCGCGGCGCGATGATCGCCGTCGAGCTGGTGAAGCCGGGTGGCAAGGAGCCGAACGCGGAGGTCACCGCGGCCATCGCCAAGGCGTGCCACGCGGAGGGCCTGGTCGTGCTGACCGCCGGCACCTACGGCAACGTGCTGCGCTTCCTGCCGCCGCTGGTCATGCCGGAGCACCTGCTGAACGAGGGCCTGGACATCCTGGAGGGCGCGTTCGCCGCTCTCTGAGCGGTGTCGCCCGTCAGGTCGTGAACCCCTTCCGGAGGGTTGTCCGGACAGCGCTGAACGGCCCGTGGGGACCTCTGGTCCGCACGGGCCGTTCGGTTGTCCGGGCGCGTCGCGCGGGCGGCCGGGGCATGATCGACGGGGCGCCTCCGAGGTTGCCCCGCGCAGGGTGAAGATGGTGTGCGGAATCGCTGAAGGCGCTCGGCGCGGAAGGGCTGTTGACGTAGTGTCATCGCAGATGGACAGCGAGCCTCAGCCATGGGCGCGGCCGTCCGCGGGGCCCCCTCCGGGGCCGGTTCCGCGGGTGCCGGACGAGGACGACCAGGTCGGCCCGGGAGGGCCGGCGCACACCGAAGGCCGATCGACCGACCGTCCGACCCACACCCCCCGGGGCGCACGGAACGGCGATCATCAGGGCCGCCCCGGAGCTCTCCCCCCTGCTCCGGGGCGGCTGTCCGTCGTCCTGGGCCGGGTGGCCCGGTCGGTGGCCGTCCCGGTGACGGCGGCGGTGCTGCTGGTGGTGGTGTCCTGGCAGGTCGCGGTGGAGGGGCCGCTGCTCGGCGTGGACCGTTCGGTCCGCCGGGCCGTCCGTACGGCCCACCGGGACGTCCCGGACGCGCTGCTGGACCGGCTCGGCCACTTCCTGTCGGACCTGGGCGGCGGCGTCCCGGCGGTCCCGGTGCTGCTGCTGGCCGGCGCGCTGGCGGCCTGGCGGGGGCGCCGGGCCGGGGCCGGGCGCTGGTGGCTGCCGCTGCCGGTGGCGGCGCTGACCTCGGTGCTGATCCCGCTGCTGGTGGTCCCGGCGAAGTCGGCCTTCGCCCGGCCCGGTCCGCTCGGGGAGCCGCTGACGGCGGGCCAGTGGGGCTGGTACCCGTCCGGGCACACCGCGACCGCGGCGATCTCGTACGGGGTGGCGGCGCTGCTGCTGGCCCGGGTGGCGGGGCCGCGCGCCGCCCGGGGGCTGGCGGCGGGTGCGGCGCTGCTGTCGCTCGGGGTGGGCGCGGGTCTGGTGTGGAGCGACTTCCACTGGCTGTTGGACGTGGTGGCGAGTTGGTGCCTGGCCGTCCTGGTGCTGTGGCCGCTGGCCCGGTGGCTGCCCGGGCCGGGCGCCGGGGGCGGTCAGGCCTCGGGGTCCTCGTTGCGGTGAACCAGGCCGGGCTCGCCGTTGTCCCGGTGCCACTCGATGACGAGTTCGTCGCGGGCGCCGAAGCGGACCAGGTGGCGGCCGACGACGTCCTCCAGGCCGGGCAGCTTGTCGCGCTCGCCCTCGACGGTGAGCAGCAGCGCGTCCGGCTGGGCCTCCAGGGTGGCGGTGCCGGCGCCGAAGACCATCGTGCCGCGGCCGGTCTCCTCGGAGTAGACGGCCTCGATCTTGCGCCCCATGTGGGCGGTGAGCTGCTTGGCGTAACGGCCCGGGCGGTCGGTGGCGACGCGGGCTTCGGAGCGGGGCATGGGCCCTCCAATGGTCGGGGACGGGAACTTAGGGTTCCCTCACTTGGGAGCAACGCTAACCCAGATACTGAGCCAAGCTCAACATATTTCCGCGATCGTCTTCCGCCGCCCGCCACGGGCCCCGGACCGACGGCTACCCTTGGGCGGACGCCAGCCGAGGAGACCGCCGATGACCACCACGCCGACCGACGAACCGGCGGACCCCTCCCCCGGCCCCCGGCCCGGCACCCCGGGCACCGCCGCCGAGCTGGCCGACGCGATGACCAGGGCGATCAAGCGGATCCGCCGTCAGACCGGCTGGCGGCTGGAGCCGTACGGCATCACCCCCGGCCAGGCCCGGGCCCTGCGCACGCTCGCCCACGTGCCCGGCTGCGAGACGCCGGACCATGCGATGCGGCTGAGCGACCTCGCCGACAAGCTGCACATCGCCCCGCGCTCGGCGACCACCGTGGTCGACGCGCTGGAGGAGGCCGGCCTGGTCGAGCGCAGCCCCGACCCGGCCGACCGGCGGGCGGTGCGGATCCTGCTGACCGAGGCCGGACGGGCGGCGGTGGAGCGGATCGGGCAGGTCCGGGACGAGGTGGCCCAGGAGTACTTCGGCGAGGTCAGCCCCGCCGACGAGGAGGTGCTGCTGCGGGTGCTGCGCTCCGCCGAGGCCCGCTTCCTCGCAGCCGGGCCGCCACGCCGCTAGCGGTACCGGGACGCAGCGCGGTGATCCCGATCCCGGTGATCACCAGCAGCGCGGCCGCGGCGGCCGTCGGGCTGATCCGTTCGCCGAGCAGCAGCCAGGCCGAGGACATCCCGAACACCGGCACCAGCAGCGAGTAGGGCGCGACGGCGGTCGCGTCGTAGCTGCGCAGCAGGAAGCTCCAGGCGACGAAGCCGAGCAGGGTGGAGGCCAGCCCGACGTAGCCGATCGCGCCCAGTCCGGCCGGGGTGATGTCGCGCAGGGCGCGCAGGTCCGCCTCGGGGCCCTCGACCAGCAGGGACAGGCCCAGCAGCGGCAGCGGCGGGACGGCGCTGACCCAGACCATCCAGCGCAGCGCGTCCGGCGGCGCGGCCCTGCGGGTCAGCACGTTGGCCAGCCCCCAGGCGACGGCGGCCAGGACGACCAGGGCGAAGGCCCCGAGCGGGCCTCCGGCGCCCTGGTCCCAGGCGCTCAGCGCGATGCCGGCGAAGGCGACCGCCAGGCCCGCCAGCCGCTGCCCGCCGGGGCGTTCGCGCAGCAGCACGGCGGCGAACAGCGCGGTGAAGCCGGCCTGCCCCTGGAGCACCAGCGAGGAGAGCCCGGCTGTCATCCCGGCGTGCATGCCGAGGAAGAGCAGTCCGAACTTGACCACCCCGAGGACCACGCCGACCGCCAGCACCCAGCGCCAGGCCACCTTGGGCGGGCCGACGAAGAAGACCGCCGGCACCGCGACGACGGCGAACCGCAGGGCGCAGAAGAGCAGCGGCGGGAAGTTGTCCAGGCCGACGTGGATCAGGACGAAGTTGAGGCCCCAGACGGCGGCCACCAGGACGGCCAGGGCGATGTGGCGGGGGCTCATGCCGCCCCGGCCGCCGGTACCGCCCGTGCCGGTCGTGCTGCCCGTACTGCTCATGCTGTTCCGGCCGCTCGCAGCGGCGGCGGTTGTCGCGGTCATGGGTCGAGCATGGTGGCGCCGGACCGTTCAGCACCAGCGATGAATTCTGAAGAGGACGCTTTAGTATCGCTGCATGATGGACCTGGGGCGCCTGCGGGCGCTGCACGCGGTGGCGGTGCACGGCTCGGTCGGCGGGGCGGCCGCGGCACTCGGCTTCACGCCCTCGGCGGTCTCGCAGCAGATCGCCAAGCTGGAGCGGGAGACCCGGACGGTGCTGCTGGAGCGGCAGGGCCGCGGCGTGGTGCTGACCGACGCGGCGCGCGAGCTGGCCGTGACCGCGCAGACCGTGCTGGGGCTGGTGGAGCAGGCCGAGGTGCGGCTGGAGGAACAGCGCGGCCAGGCCGTCGGGCGGCTGCTGGTGGCCGCGTTCCCGTCCGGTGCCCGCGGACTGATGCCCGGGGCGCTGGCCGACCTGCGGCGGCGCTGCCCGGAGCTGGACGTCCGGCTGCTGGAGCGCGACCCGTACCCGGCGGCCGAGCTGGTGGCCCGGGGCGAGGTGGACCTGGCGCTGGTGCAGGACTGGCCGACCGTGCCGCTGCCGGTGCAGGAGGGGGTCTCCCGGATGGACCTCGGTACGGACCCGGTGGACCTGCTGCTGCCCGCCGACGACGACCTGGCCGCGCTCGACCCGGTGCCGGTGGAGCGGCTGTGCGGGCAGCGCTGGATCAGCGTGCCACCGGGCAACATCTGCCACGACTGGCTGGTCCGCACCCTGCGCGAGGCCGGCGAGGAACCGGACGTGCGCTACCAGGTCGGGGAGTTCGAGACGCAGATCGCGCTGGTCGCGGCCGGTCTGGGGATGGGCCTGGTGCCGAGGCTCGGGCGGGGCCCGCTGCCGCCCGGGGTGGCGGCCCGCCGGGTGGCGCCGGAGCCGGGCCGCCGGGTGTTCGCGCTCTGGCGCTCCCAGGCCTCCCGGCGGCCGGCCATCACCGAGGCGCTGGCCTCGATGCGGGAGTGCTGGGGGCGGCTTCCGGGCTGAGGGCCGCGGCGGCCGGTCGCCCGACCGCCGGGCTGATCGGTCCCGGTCGCGGTCTCGGGGCTGGGACCAGGGCGAGGACCGGTGCGGGCCTCAGCCGGCGAAGCCGATCACCAGCCACATGAAGCCGACCCCGGCCACGGTGCAGAGCAGGGTGCTGCGCGAGGGGTGCGGGCTGTGCGCCTCGGGGAGGATGTCGGAGGTCGCCAGGTAGAGCAGGAAGCCGGAGAAGAAGCCCAGGTAGAGGCCGAGCAGGTGCCCCGGGATGGTGAACGCCAGGGTGATCGCCGCGCCGGACACCGGGGCCACCGCGTCCGCGGCGAGCAGGGTCAGCGCCCGCCGCCGGTTGTTCCCGTACAGGCGGGTGATCGTGTACGTGTTGAAGCCGTCGGCGAAGTCGTGCGCGACCACGGCGATGGCCACCACCGTGCCGACCGTGGTGCCCGCCTGGAAGGCGGCGCCGATCGCGAAGCCGTCCATCACGCTGTGCCCCACCAGGGCCAGTGCGGCGGTCAGCCCGACGCCCTGGTGCCCGGCGGAGCGGGCGTCCCCGTGGTGGTGGCCGTGGGAGTGCGCGGCGTACTCGCCCTCGTGGCCGCGGTGGATCGCGACGGCGCGCTCGATCACGTGGATGGTGAGGAAGCCGGCCGCGAACAGCAGCAGCGCCTGCGGCACGCCGTGCACCTCGCCCGGCGCCTGGTGGAGCGCTTCGGGCAGCAGGTCGAAGGCGACCACGCCGAGCATCAGTCCGGCGGCGAAGCCGAGCACCAGGTGGCGGCGGTCGCGGGTGCGCTGGGCGACGAAACCGCCGATCAGGGTCATCAGGAACGCCGCGGCGGCGACCAGTACCGCGGTCATCGGTCCGGCTCCTTCACAGGTCCGGCCGAGTCGCCGGGGCCTTCGCCGGGTGGTGCGCCGAGCGCTCTGCCCATTCCTCTCCCCCTGGGATCCGCCCGTGGCCGGGCCGACCGCCGACCGTACCGGACGCCCGTTCGACGGTGATCACCCGGGGGTGCCGGGGCCGGGGTGCCGTTCCCCCAGCCTCGGCCCGGACCTGCCGGGGCGCCCGACGGATGGGCCGTTCGGGTGAGGCCGGCGACGGGCCGACCCGCCGGGACGGGGCGGTGGGCAAAGGCTGCTGAGCAGGGCCGATGTGGTGAGCGGGCAGCGGGTCAGCCGCCGGTGGCGAGCGGCAGGCCGAGGTGGGTGTGGGCGAGTTCGCGGACGCCGTCGCCGTCGATCAGGTGGATGTGCCGACGGCCCTCCTCGGCGGTGAGGTCCAGCACCTCCTCGGTGAACCGGCCGGTGGTCAGCCGCAGGCCGCGCTCGGCGGACTCCTCCCCGACCGCCTCGGCCAGGGTCTCGATCTGCTCGGCGCCGATCGACCCGGTGTCCCGGGAGGCCCACACCACCCAGCGGCCGGGCAGCGAGGTGCCGGGGGCGCCCTCGCCGGTGGCGACCAGCCCGGCCGGGCCGCGCAGCCGGACGCTCCACTGCGCGATCCCGCCGCGGGTCAGCAGGTCCCGCACCAGTTGGGCGAACTCGTTGGCGGACAGGTCGGCGGCGGCCGGCACGGTGGCCCCGGCCTGGGCGGCGGGCCGGACACCGGCCCGGTCGTACGGGTCCGGGGTGACGGCGGCGCCGAGCTGGCGCAGCCGTACCAGGGCCTCGTCCTGCTCGGCGTCGGCGTAGACGCCCTCGTCGTCGCGCTCCTCGTACGGGGTGCCCGGCGGCAGCAGCCGGGTACGGGCCAGTGCGTCTCGGTCGGCGTCCACGCTGACCAGGCAGAGCGGCTCGGCCGTGGCGGGATCGCGCAGCCAGCCGTTGAGGACGACGCCGGCGAGTATCTCGTCGGTGTCCACGGCATCGGCGGCCTGCAGGGCCCGCAGGGCGAGCCGGGCGACCAGCCGCAGGTAGTCGGTGGCCCGGTCCGCGGGCGGGCGCGGCACCGGGAGGATGTCGCCGTCCGGGGCGAGCCGGTAGCCGGCGAGCGAGGGCACCAGGTCGAGCGGCGGCAGGTCGAGGTCCAGCACGGCGGTGCGGGTGAGCGGGCGGAAGACCGCCCGGCAGGGGGCGGGCAGGTCCTGGGTGGCGGTCTCGGCGGCGGCCAGCGCCCGTTCCAGCAGCGACTCCACGGCGGCCGGCTCGGCCAGCCGGTAGGCCCGACGGCACTCCTCCAGGCTCTCGTTGTACTCGCGCACGGCGCGGGCCCGGGCCTCCTCGGCCGCCTCGTGGGCGCGCCGGGACTCGTCGGCGGCCGGGCTGCCGGCCTCGGCCCGGCGGGTGCGCCACTCGCGCAGGGCGCGCTGGTGGGTGAGCCGGGCCTGGGCCAGCTCGCGCTGGTAGCCGGAGTCGAGCAGCCGGCGGGACGGGCCGCCCTCCGGGTCGGCCACGGGCGGTTCGGCGGGCGCGAAGTCCTGCCAGCGGGGCTCGGACTCCTCCTCGGCGCCGCCGCCGGGGCCGTCGGCCGGGTAGGGACGGGGCTGGTAGTGGCGCAGCTGGCTCTCGAAGTCCATGGCGGAGACGGGCAGCGCGGCGCGGCGCAGCAGGTCGGCCAGCCGGTCGTGCTCGGCCTGGACGGCGCGGGTGCGGTGGTGGGTCAGGGTCGCGGCCCGGGCGTGCGCCGCCACGGCCTCGTCCGGGTCGGCCTCGCCGGGGCCGGGCTCGGACGGTCCTTCACCGGTCGGTCCGTTGCCAGTGGGGCCGTTGTCGGTGCGCCCGTTGCCAGTGGGGCCGTTGTCGGTGCGCCCGTTGCCAGTGGGGCCGTTGTCGGTCGGTCTGTCACCGGTCGGCCCGTCGCCGGACGGGCCGTCACCGGTCGCACCGCCACGGGGGCGGTCGGCGGCGGCGCCGTCCGGCTCCTGGCCGTTCTCGGCTCCGAGGTCGCGGAAGACCGAGGCGAGGAAGCCCGGCCGGGGGAACTGGACGGTGGCGGTTCCGTCGGACTGGCCGTCTGCTGAGTACTGCATCGGTCGTCGTTCCCCCATGCTCGTCCGGCGCCTGCCCGGGGCGATCGGCGAACCTGTGGGCCCGCCCCTGCCGGACATTGTCCCCCGAACGGGCGCGGCGGTCAGCCAAGCCGCTCAGTTGGTCCGGGTGTTGGTGAGGTGCAGGCCGATGTAGCCGACGTAGATCCGGCCGCTGCCGGAGCAGTCGTCCAGGTAGTGCAGCCGGGGCGCGGTGCGGCCGCCGCCGATCCGCAGGTGCGCGCCCATGAACGCGCGCCGGGAGGAGTCGACGCATTCCGGCACCGGCAGCATCCGCTCGCGCTTCCACTTGGTGTGGCTGAACACCGTCCGGGACTCCCCGCGGACCGCCTTGCGGGGCGGGAAGCGGTGACAGCCCTCGGGGGTGCGCTCGCACCACTGCTTGAAGTCCCCGCCGGCCGCACCGCGCACGGCCGCCTCGGCGTACTCCTGGAGTGCCGTCAGCCCGTCCCAGGCGAGCCGGGCCCAGCCGGCGCCGGCGCACTGCAGCTCGTCCAGGGCGAGCGCGACCTTCTGGTCACCGGTGAAGGTCACCAGCGGGAACTCGCCCAGTCTGGCCATGAGTTCGGTGAAGGTGTCGGGCGTGCCGCAGCGGTCGGGGGGCTGGACCACGGAGTGCGGCCCGCCGACCGGTCCACTGCCCGGTGCCACGCAGTGGCGCCCGGTCAGGGCGCGGGCTCCGGAGCGGAGACGACCCTCCCGGACGTCCCGGCCGTCGCGGCCCTCCCGGCCCTGGCCGCGTTCCCGGTGTTCGCGGCGCTCCACGCGCAGGGTGTGCCGGACCCGCTCCAGCTCGTCGGCCCTGGCCTGCTGCTCGGCGCGGTCCTGTTGCTCCTCCCGGGCGAGCGCGGCCAGTTCGACGCCCTGGTACGGGGCGGCCGGGCCGGAGGTCCGTTCGACGACCTGCTCGACGGTGCCCGCGGGCATCCGCTCGACGGTCTCCTCGGCCACCTGCACGACGGCCTGATCCGCGCTCGGCTCCACGGTCCGTTCTGCTGCCTGCTCCGCGTCCCGGCGGAGCTGCGGCGGCGGGACGCGCAGCACCGGGACGGCCGCCAGCGGCGGTGGCAGCGGCTGCTCCGCGGCCAGGCGGCGCGGCTCGCGGGCGAGCAGCCCGGCGGCGCGGCGCAGGTCCTCTTCTATTCGGCCCCGGGCGAGTACCGGATGTCGGGCGCTGTCCTGCCGGGAGGCCGGGTCGACCTCGGGCAGGTAGGTGCGCACCGCCCCGCCGTAGACGGTGTGGTACTCCAGCGCGACGTTGAACCCGGTGCGGGCGCCGGGGTCCAGCACGTAGGCGGTGGCGAGGCCGGGCAGCTGCTGGCAGAGCGGGGCCACCACGTCCCGCACCCAGCTGTCGAGCGGCAGGTTCACCGGGACGCTGGCCACCACGGTGGGCAGCCTGCGCTCGGGGTCGCACAGCTCGTCGATCAGGGCGTCGACCTCGTCGGCCGTGATCACCCGGGGGCCGGAGTGCACGACGGTCGGGCCGTCGGTGGCGTCGAGCAGCGGGAGGAGCGTGCGGGCGAGTTCGGGCACCGGCACCCGGCACGGGGTGCGCACACCGCTGCCGGTGCTGTGGGTCTCGGCCTCCAGCCGGACCCAGGTGGGGCCGTCGGAACCGGTGGCCACGGTGAGGGTGAGCTGCTGGGTGCCGTGCGGGGCCGGGGTGCGCAGGCGGCGGCGGTCGTACCGCCCGGCGCCCGGGCCGCCGCGCAGCGGACCCTGGTCGCGGTCGAGCAGGACGCGCTCGCCCAGGCGGAGGCGCTCGGCGGTGGGAGCCGGCTCGGTGCCCTGCTCGGCGGGGGCGCGGTGGGCCGGCGGGGGCTCCTCGAAGCCCTCCTGCTTCAGCCAGCAGGCCAGTTGTTCGTCGGCCAGGGCGACGGCCTCGGCGTGTGAGAGGGCCGTGGTGACCGTCATCCGGTAGGGCGTCGCGGGGCCGCGGGGACCCGGCAGGTCTGCGGCGGCGTGCGAGCGGACGCGGTTCGGGGCGGGGCGGTTCGCGATCGGATGGTTCGAGGTCGGACGGCTCGTCGGGTGGTTCGTCGAGTGGCTCGTGGGGCGGTTCGAGGTCGGGTTCGTCGCGGACTGGGAATTCGAGGTCGATCGATCCGAGGTCATGCGCATACCTCCGTGGTGCGGGGTGGGGTCCTGTGTCCTCCATCGATGGTTTCGTCCGGTTCTGCCGGAGCCTTGCCCAGGAAACGCCACGGCCCGGAGCGGAAGTTCCAACTCCGGGCTACGACACTACGTTCGGGTGAATCTGCTCAAGCGGTCTTCCGCGTGGCGCGGGGCCTGGGCTACGGGAAACGGCCGGTCACGGGCCGTCCGACGGATCGTCCGACCCCCGGGGCCCAGGAGCTACCCCCCGCCCCGGCGACCAGAGCGGCACCTCGGGTCAGACCGGCACCTCGACGTACGTGCGGCCGGCCGGGACCGCCACCGCGGTACCGCCGGTCGCCTCGGCCAGCCAGGTGTGGAAGTCCGCCACGTCCGGCTCCGGCACCCCCACCTCGATCCGCACCCCGGCGGCCTCGTAGGCCAGGTCGCTCACCGTGTACCCGGCCGCCCGCAGGTCGTTCTCCACCCGCCCGGCCCGGACGTGGTCCACCGTCACCGCGAGCAGCGCGACCGGGCGGCGCTCCAGCAGGCCGACCTCGTCCACCGCCTCCGACACCGCGTTCCCGTACGCCCGCACCAGGCCGCCCGCGCCGAGCTTGATCCCGCCGAAGTACCGGGTGACCACGGCGACCGTGTCGGTCAGCCCGCGTCGGCGCAGCACCTCCAGCATCGGCACCCCGGCCGTGCCGCCGGGTTCGCCGTCGTCGCTGGAGCGCTCGCGGCGCTGCTCGTCGCCGACCACGAAGGCGGTGCAGTTGTGCCGGGCGTCCCAGTACTGCTTGCGGATGCCCGCGATGAAGGCCTGCGCCCCCTCCTCGTCGGTGACCCGGGCGAGGTGGCAGATGAACCGGGACTTCTTGATCTCGGTCTCGTGGCTGCCGGCCCGCCGGATGGTGAGGTACGGCCTGGCGGTGGGCTCCGGCGTGGCGGACATGGCGCGGGGGTCCTCCCGAGGACGGTGAAGGCTGACGGCGCGCGCCCCGGGACACCGGGGCGGCACCGCCAGCCTAGTTGGCGCACGACGGGAGGGATCAACGGCCGGGGGCCGGGAGCCGGCCGAGCCGGAGGATCGACGGCCGGGACCCGACTGTCGGACGCGGACGGGTCAGCGGCCGGCCAGGGCGTTCAGCCGCCCGCGGTCCAGGCCGGTCAGCGCGGTGACCTCGGCGAGGTCGACGGCGCCGCAGTCCAGTCCGCGCAGCAGGTAGCCGCTCAGCGCCCGGGCGGTGGCCGGCTCGTCCATCACGTCGCCGCCCGCCTTGGCGACGTACGCGGCCAGCCGCGCGGCGGCGGCCGCCAGGCCCTCGCGGTAGAAGGAGTAGACGGCGACGTAGCGGGTGGGCAGGTGTGCCGGGTGCATGTCCCAGCCCTGGTGGTAGGCGCGGGCCAGCGAGCGGCGGACCAGTCCGTGGTGGAGCTTCCAGGCGGCGTGCACCTGTTCGGTGGAGCCGGTCGGGACGACGTTGGTCGAACCGTCGGAGAGCCGCACCCCGGTGCCCGCGGCCGCCACCTGCATGACCGCCTTGGCGTGGTCGGCGACCGGGTGGTCCATGCTCTGGTGGGCCGCGCTGACGCCGCAGGCGGCGCTGTAGTCGAAGGTGCCGTAGTGCAGGCCGGTGGCGCGCCCCTCGGCGGCCTCGATCATCCGGGCGACGGTGGCCCGGCCGTCCGGGCCGAGGATCGCCTGGGTGGTCTCGATCTGGATCTCGAAGCCGATCCGGCCGGCGGGCAGCCCGGCCCGGCCCTCGAAGTCCTCCAGCAGCCGGACCAGCGCGGTGACCTGCTCGGCGTAGGTCACCTTGGGCAGGGTCAGGACCAGGCCTTCCGGGAGCCCGCCGTTGGCCAGCAGGGTGGCCAGGAACAGCTCCAGGGTGCGGATGCCGCGGGCCCGGACGGCGGCCTCCATGCACTTGGTCCGGATGCCGAGGTACGGCGGGGCGCCGCCCTCGGCCACCGCCGCGGCGACCAGTTCGGCGGCGCGGACGGCGGCCGCGTCCTCCTCGGCGTCGGGGCGGGGTCCGTACCCGTCCTCGAAGTCGATCCGCAGGTCCTCGACCGGCTCGCGCTGCAGCTTGGCGCGGACCCGGGCGTGCACGTCGGCGAGCAGCTCGTCGTCCGCGACGCCGAGGGCTCGGGCCAGTTCGGCGGGGGTGGCGGCGTGGCGGTCGAAGGCCTCCAGGGCCCGGCGGCCCCACTCCCGCACGGTGTCGGCGCCGAAGGCGTCGGCCGGGACGTAGACGGTGTGCACCGGCTGCCTGGTCCCGGGCTCACCCGGGTAACGGCGCGCCAGATCGGCGTCGACCGGGGCGAGCAGCGCCTCCACGGCGGCGCGGGCCCCGGTGGAGAAGGAAGCCCCGTCCGTCGGCCCGTTTCCGTCGACCCCGACCCGTGTCATCCGCACTCCCCATGCCGAACCAGCGCTTCAACAGTTTGTTGAGGCGAAGGTAGCTCCGGCGGGATCGGGCGTCAATGGCCGCCCGAGCCCTGGACGGTGGCGGCGGCGGTCAGTCCCGCCCGGCGGCGGCGTAGCGCTCGTTCAGCTCCGGGTAGAGGTCGGCGACCTCCTTGGGGTGGACCGAGCCGTCCGGTCCCTTGCCGGTGACGCCGTACTCCCTGGTCAGCCAGTCGGCGAGGCGCTGGGGGTCGGGCTGGTGGCTGTGGGCGTCCATGTACGAGACGAGCGCGGCGTAGGCGACGTCCGGGTCGAGGCGCGCGGGCGCCGGGGAGAACGCGGACTGCTCGGCGCGGGCCGACTCGGCGGCCGGGACCGGCTGCGCCAGCTCGGCGGGCTGCGCGAACTCGGCGGGCTGCTCGGGCTGATCGAACTGCTCGGACCGCTGCTGCGGGCCGACCGGGTGCTGGGCCTGCGGACCGGGCGCGGGCGCGGGGGCCGGGCCCGGGGCGACGGCTGCGGCAGGGGCGGGGGCGGGGGCGGAGGCGGGCTCCTCGGCGACCGGGCGCGGGGGCTTGAACCAGGGCGAGGCCTGCCCGGGCACCCGACCGCCCGGGGCGGCGTCGGTCGGGTGGCCGGTGGTGCGGACCGGGCGCTCGGTCCAGACGTTCAGCTCCTCGCCGCGCGGCTGCGGGGCGGCCTCCGCCGCCGCGTCCGGCTCCTGGGCGGCCCGCAGCCGGACGGCGGCCAGCTTCGCGAGCATCGGCGCGGCGACCTCGGCGGACAGCGGGGCGACGGCAGCGGGCGCCTGCGGCTGCGGCTGCTCGGGCTGGCCCTGCGGCTGCCCCTGGACCTGGTCGGGCTGGGCCTGCTGGGCGTGCTGGACCTGCGGGGCAGCCGGCTGGACGGCCTGCGGTGCCTGCTGCGGGTGCGGGGGCTGCTGGGCGTGGGCCTCGGCGGCCGGGGCGATGGCCGCGGCGACGCGGTTCTCCTGCGGGGCCACCCCCGGCGTCTCCTGCTCCGCCGGCACCTCCTTGACGTCGCGCGCCCGGCCGTCGTCGTCGAGCCGGTCGAGCAGCGCCGGGTCCAGCGGCACACCGAACTTGGCGAGCTTGAGCGGCAGCAGCGCCTGGATCGGTGCCGAACGGCGCCAGCCGCGGCCGTACCGGAAGCGCAGCTGCGCCCGGTAGACCAGGCGGTTCTGCTCCAGCCGGATGACCTCGTCGTAGGAGCGGAGCTCCCAGAGCTTCATCCGCCGCCAGAGCCGGAAGGTCGGCACCGGGGAGAGGAGCCAGCGCATCACCCGGACCGACTCCATGTGGCGGTCCGCGGTGATCGCCGCGATCCGGCCGACCGCGTGCCGCGAGGCCTCGACCACGACGACGAAGAGCACCGGGATGACGGCGTGCATCCCCATGCCCAGCGGGTCGCCCCAGGAGGCGGCCGCGTTGAAGGCGATGGTGGCGACGGTCAGCAGCCACGCGGTCTGCCGCAGCATCGGGAAGGGTATCCGCAGCCAGGTCAGCACCAGGTCGAGCGCGAGGAGCACGACGATGCCGGCGTCCACACCGATCGGGAAGGCGTAGGAGAAGGCGCCAAAACCCTTCTGCTCGGCCAGGTCGCGCACCGCGTTGTACGAACCCGCGAAGCCGATGCCCGAGATGATGAAGGCACCGGCCGCGACCAGGCCGAGCAGGCCCCGATGGGCCTTGGTGAGCGTTGGGCGTGCCATTACGTCTATCAACCCCTGGATGTCGGCTGCTGCCGTACGCTGCCTCGGCTGCCGGGTCCCGTTTGGTCGGGCCGCCGGACCCCGTTGGTCGGGCCGCCGGACGGCTGGGCAACCTCCGGGCTCGGCTCACCGGAGTTTACTCGTACAGGTGTTTAGCGTGCCCACAGCCTGGGGTGTCACAGTGCGGCGGCCCGACACCCGGCCCCCGGCACCACGCGGGGTCGGAGCGGAGGCGCCGCCGGATCGTCAGCCGGTCTGCCCCGCCGTGCCGTTGAGGTAGGTCAGCACCGCCAGCACCCGGCGGTTGGCGTCCTCGTCGGGGGCGAGTTCGAGCTTGCCGAAGATGTTGGCGATGTGCTTGGCCACCGCGCCGTCGCTCACCGAGAGGCGGGCGGCGATCGCCGAGTTGGAACAGCCCTCGGCCATCAGCTCCAACACCTCGCGCTCGCGCGGGGAGAGCCGCAGCAGCGGACCGGGCCGGCGCGAGGTGGTCTGCATCAGCTTGGCGATCACGTCCGGGTCCATCGCCGTACCGCCCGCCGCCACCCGGCGGACCGCGTCGATGAACTGCCCGGCGTTGAACACCCGGTCCTTCAGGAGGTAGCCGATCCCCCCGGTGCCGTCGGCCAGCAACTCCCGCGCGTAGAGCTGCTGGACGTGCTGCGACAGCACCAGCACCGGCAGGCCCGCGATCTCCCGACGGGCCTTGAGCGCCGCCTGCAGGCCCTCGTCGGTGAGCGTCGGGGGCAACCGGACGTCGACCACGGCCACGTCCGGCCGGTGGGTCAGCAGCGCGTCCAACAGCTCGGGCCCGGTCTCCACCGCCGCGGCGATGGTGAAGCCGTGCGCTTCCAGCAGCCGGATCAGGCCTTCGCGAAGGAGGTAGAGGTCCTCGGCGAGGACAACTCGCACGGCAACTCCAAGGTGATGGTGGTGGGTCCGCCCGACGTGCTGTCGATGGAGAGGACACCGTCGAAGGTACCCAATCGCTTCTCGATCCCGCGCAGTCCGGTCCCCCGCGAAGGGTCCGCCACCCCCACCCCGTCGTCCGTCACCGTGACCCGCAGGAAGCCGGCCCGGTAGAGGATGTCCACCCACACCTGCTCCGCCTCCGAGTGCTTGGCCGCGTTGGCCAGCAGCTCGCAGATGCTGAAGTACACGGCGGCCTCCACCGGCGCCGGCGGCCGGTCCGGCAGGCTCACGCACACCTCGGTCGGCAGGGCGCTGTCCAGCGCCAGCGCCCGGACGGCGTCGCCCAGCCCGCGCTCGGCGAGCACCGGCGGGTGGATGCCGCGCACCAGGTCCCGCAGCTCCTGGAGGGCCCGGGCCGAGGACTGGCGGGCCTCGGCGAGGAGCTCCCGCGCGGCCTCCTGGTCGGTGTTCATCAGGTGCTCGATGGTGCCCAGCGTCATCCCGATCGCGACCAGTCGCGCCTGGGCGCCGTCGTGCAGGTCCCGCTCGATCCTCCGCAGCTCGGCGGCCTGGTTGCCGACCGCGTCCGCCCGGGTCTCGGTCAACTCGGCCACCCGCCTGGTCAGCTGGGCGTTCGTCGCCCGGCCGTCCTGGTCCAGCACCCGGCGGGCGGCCTCCACGTACCCCCGCACCGCGTACGGTGCCGCGAGTATGCCCGCGACGATCATGGCGGCCCCGAGCACGGCGCTCAGCAGGACGGCCACCATCCGGCTGCTCAACGGGCCGAACCCGTCCGCCGGCACCGGCCCGGCCAGGATGTAGGCGCCGCCCAGCCCGAGCAGGACGGCCACCGGGCCGGCCAGGGCCACCACGAGGAACGGGTTCGCCAGCAACCAGAGCAGCTCGGCGCGGGTGGTCCGGTCCCGCAGGCCCCAGTGGACCACCTGGACGTACTTCGCCACCGTCCGCGACCGGTGGTAGGTGTAGCCCGTCCACCAGTGCCCCCGGCCGTCCAACTCCAGCTCCGGCCGGGGCTCGTAGACCACCGGCAGCCGGATGCCGAACCAGCGCTCCAGCTGGCCGCGGGTGCGGTTCGCGGTACGGCGGATGCTGGCCGCGGCCACCACGGCGCCGACGGTCGCTGCCACCAGGAGCGAGAGGAAGACGCCCAGGTCGTACGACTGCAGGAGCCGAGCCGTGACCGCCCCCGAGCAGATCGCCGCGCCCACCGGCAGCACCACTCCCGGCACCGCGGCCAACACCACCACACCGAGCCGCGCCAGCCCCTCACCGCCGGCCTTGAAGGCCGCCTGGGCCTGAGCACGTACGGACGCGCCGCTCGTACGACTCACTGTTGTCACGGGAAGCTCCTGATGCCGGTACCGATCGTCCTCCATCAGTCTTCACGAACCGTCCATCACCCACACTGGCCATGGCACCCCAAAACCGAGGTAGACCTAGGACCACCTGTGAGTGGAGGAAGTGACACCGACCGATGAGACAGTCTGAAAACGCGAAGAACCCCCATCCGGGACCCGGATGGGGGTTCTTCTGAAGAATTGTTCGGCGGCGTCCTACTCTCCCACAGGGTCCCCCCTGCAG
>NZ_JBHVEU010000097.1:0-22997 GCF_042802075.1 Kitasatospora sp. NPDC057518 | reverse complement strand
CTTCAGGCCCTCCTCCATGGCGATCGGCTGAATCAGCTGAACGCTCATCTCGGTGTTGTCGCCCGGCATGACCATCTCGGTGCCCTCGGGGAGGGTCACCACACCGGTCACGTCGGTGGTACGGAAGTAAAACTGCGGACGGTAGTTGTTGAAGAACGGCGTGTGGCGGCCACCCTCGTCCTTGGAGAGGATGTAGGCCTGGGCCTGGAACTCGGTGTGCGGGGTGGACGGCAGCATCCTCGGCACCGCCCGCGGCGGCGGCTTCGAACCGCAGAAGATCGGCGGCGCGGCGGCCGTCGCCGGCCTCGCCCCGCTGGTCGAGCAGGCCGCCGCCGAGGCCGGCCACCCGTCCTGGAGCGGCGTGCTCACCGGCCACGTCAGCGCCTGCCTGGCCAACGCCGACCTGCCGGTCGAGGAGGAGGCGCTGCGGGTGGCGCTGGAGTCCCACCCCTGGGGCGCCGGCAACACCGTCGTCAACGACACCTTCGGCCTGCTGCGGGCCGGCACCGACGGCCCGCGCGGGGTCGCGGTGGTCTGCGGCGCCGGGATCAACTGCGTCGGCCTGCTGCCGGACGGCCGCACCGCCCGCTTCCCCGCCCTCGGCGAGCTCACCGGCGACTGGGGCGGCGGGTCCGGACTCGCCGTCGCCAGCATGTGGCACGCCGTCCGCGCGGAGGACGGGCGCGGCGGGCCGACCGGGCTCGCCCGCGCCATCGCCGAGCACTTCGGCCTGCCCGGCGCCGGCGCCGTCGCCGAGGCCGTCCACCTCGGGCACCTGCCGAACGCGCGGCTGCACGAGATCGTCCGGGTGCTGTTCGCCGTCGCGGACGAGGGCGACGAGGTGGCGCGGGGGCTGATCGACCGCCAGGCCGACGAGATCGTCCGGCTCGCGGTGGTGGCGCTCCGCCGCCTGGACCTGCTGGACACCCCGACCCCGGTGGTGCTGGGCGGCGGCGTGCTCGCCTCCCGGCATCCGCTGCTGCTGGACAACGTGACCGCCCGGCTCGCCGAGGCCGCGCCGCTGGCCGAGCCGCGCGTCGTCGTCGCCCCGCCGGTGCTCGGCGCGGCACTGCTCGGCCTCGACCACCTGGCGGCGGGCGCGCGGGCGCAGGCCCGGGTGCGCGAGGCGTACGAGGCGGGCCGGCCGGTGGCCGCCTGACGGCCGCCACCTGCTCCCCTGCCGCCGCCTGACGGCCGCTCATCGGCTCCTCTCCCCCGCCGGATCCGCACATCCGGCGGGGGAGGGGCCCTGGCGGGAACCACGGGCCGGGCCCCGGTCGTGTTAAGCGGGTACCGCCAACCGCCGCCGCCCGGGGAGACTTGTGTCATGGCCACCCCCCGCATGCTCCTCGCCGCCGCCCTGCTGGCCTGCGGCGCCGCCGCCGTCCTCACCGGCTGCACGCCCGCCGACTCCGGCCCCACCGTGGCCGCCGCCTCCGCCGCCGCGCTGGCCGACGAGGGCGCGGACGACCTGCTGGACGAGGACGACGGCCTCTTCTACGAGGAGGAGGAGTACTACTCCGGCTCGGCCGAGCCGTCCGCCGCCTTCTCCTCCGCCTCGCCCGACTCGTCCGCTTCGCCCGACGTGCCCGCCCCGCCGGACTCGCCGGACGCACCCGCGTCTCCCGACGAGCCCTCCGCCGAGCCCTCCACGGAGTCTTCCGCCGGGCCCGGGTGCGCCGTTCCCACCGGCCGCCCCGGCCACGAGTTCCTCGTCGTGGTCTCCGCCGGACCGGCCGAACTCACCGCCCGGTCCGCCCGCTTCAGCTGCGGCTCCGCCCGCTACGAGCCCGTCGGCAGCCCCGTCCACTACGGCTTCGCGGGGGCGGGCGTGGCGGCGACCCTGGTCGACGTCACCCACGACGAACCGGCCAGGACCGTCCCCCTCGACGAGCTGATCGCCCACATCGACGACTGCCTGGCCGAGCGCGAACCGGCCGACCCGTACGGCTGCCACGGCAACGCCTACGACGTGGTGCTGGACTCGCACGGCCGGATCATGCGGATCGGCGAGGTCGAGGGCCCCTGAGTCGGCCTTCGGCGACGACCTGACGGCGCATACGGTGTAGAAGCGCCTCTCAACTGTTGGCATTCGGCTGCGCTACGCGCATCAACCCACGTCCAGCTGCGGGCTTTTGACGTTCGCTACGTCCGCCCGGGCGTTCCTTGGGGCGGGTCTTACCCTTTGCGTGCTTGAAGCGGTTTCGGCGGCGGTGCTTTGCTTCCGGCGGTCGGCGGTGAACCGGTCCCCCATCCCACCCCGCTGGTCGTCCCTGACGGGCCGCCGGCAGGTCCGGCTCGCCGTCGTCGTGCTCCTCCCCCTTCGTCCCCCACCGTGCCGCCGCGCCGTACCCGGTCGCGGCCGGCACCAGAGAGGAACCCTCACGATGGGCATCTCCCCCACCTCCCGCCGGATGCGGCTGCGGGCCCTGACCGGGCTCAGCGCCCTGGCGCTGGCCGCCGCCGGCTTCGCGGCCGCCCCGGCCGCCCAGGCGGCCCAGGACAACCGGCCGGCCGGCGAGTTCGCCGGACAGCCGCACCCCTACCGGCACGGCGCGCACCCGACCAAGGAGGCCGGCAACTCCGCGAAGGCCGCGGGCAACAACCTCAGCTACGGCGGCGGCGTCGACGGCATCGGCGTCACCACCGGCGCGCCGAAGGTCTACCTGGTCTTCTGGGGCTCCCAGTGGGGCACCCAGGGCACCAACTCCAGCGGCTACACCACCCTGACCGGCGACCCGAAGGGCGAGGCCGTCCGGGCGCAGCAGCTGTTCAAGGGCCTCGGCACCAACAGCGAGACCTGGTCCGGCGTCATGACCCAGTACTGCGAGGGCGTCGCCGCGGGCGCGACCAGCTGCCCGACCGGTTCGACGCACGTCGGCTACCCGACCGGCGGCGCGCTGGCCGGCGTCTGGGTCGACGGGTCCGCCGCCGCGCCGGGCCAGGCCAGCGGCAACCAGCTGGCCGCCGAGGCCGTCAAGGCGGCCGGGCACTTCGGCAACACCACCGCCGCGTCCAACCGCAACGTGCAGTACGTGGTGCTGTCGCCGACCGGCACCCACCCGGACGGCTTCAACACCCCGAACGGGGGCTTCTGCGCCTGGCACGACTGGAACGGCGACACCACCCTGAGCGGCGGCGCGGCCTCCTCCCCGTACGGTGACGTGGCGTTCACCAACGACCCGTACGTGACCGACATGGGCAGCTCCTGCGGCCAGAACTACGTCAACAGCGGCAGCGCGGGCACCCTGGACGGCGTGACCATCGTGTACGGCCACGAGTACTCGGAGACCATCACCGACCAGAACCCGGCGGGCGGCTGGACCGACTCGACCGGGTACGAGAACGCCGACAAGTGCTCCTGGAACGGGGTCGGCGGGACGGGCGGCGCGCAGAACGTGGCGTTCGCGACGGGCTCGTTCGCCATGCAGGGCACCTGGTCGAACGGCGTGAGCGGCTGCCAGATCTCGCACGCGGTCGTCCACTGACGACCGGGTGAGGCGAGCGCCGGAGTGGGCCGTGCGGGCCCGCTCCGGCGCTCTCGCGTGACGCGCTCTGCATGCTTTTCGCGCCTTACGCGCCTTGCGCGCCTTGCGCGCCTTGCGAGCTTTACACGCTTTTACGCGCTGACCAGCCCGAACTCGTAGGCCTGGATGACCAGGTGGACCCGGTCGCGGGCGTCGAGCTTGGTGAACAGCCGGGCGACGTGGGCCTTGGCGGTGGCCACGCTGATGGTGAGCTCCGCGGCGATCTCGGCGTTGGACAGGCCCCGGCCGACCAGGGTGAGCACCTCCCGCTCGCGCTCGGTGACGGCCTCGGCGACCGGCCTGCGGGGCCTGGCCGCGGCGTCGGCCTCCGGGCGGGCGGCGAACTCGCCGATCAGCCGGCGGGTGATGCCCGGGGCCAGCAGGGCGTCCCCGGCGGCGACCACCCGGACGCCGTCCAGGATGGTCTCCAGGGCGAGGTCCTTGACCAGGAACCCGCTCGCCCCGGCCCGCAGCGCGCCGTAGACGTAGTCGTCGTCGTCGAAGGTGGTGAGGACGAGGACGTGGGTGGGCAGGTCCGGGTCGGCGGTGATCCGGCGGGTGGCCTCGATGCCGTCCATGCCGGGCATCCGGATGTCCATCACGGCGACGTCGGGGCGCAGCCGGGCGACCAGTTCGACGGCCTCGGCGCCGTTGCCGGCCTCGCCGACCACCTCCAGGTCGGGGGCGTCGGCGATCAGCACGCGCAGGCCGGTGCGGATGAGCGGCTGGTCGTCGACCAGGACGACACGGATCACGGTCCCACCTCCACGGGGGTCTCGACGGCGGTCCCGACGGCGGTCCCGACACCGGGCTCGCCGGGGGTCTGCACGGCCGGGGTCTGCACGGCCGTGGCCTCGGGGAGCGGCAGCCGCGCGGCGACCCGGAAGCCGCCCTCGGGGCGCGGGCCGGCCGCGAACTCGCCGTCCAGCAGGGCGACCCGCTCGCGCATGCCGGCCAGCCCGTAGCCGGTACCGGGGGTGCCGGTCGCCGCGCCCGCGCCCAGGTCGACGACGGTGACGTCGAGCTCCCGCGGCCCGTACCCGACGGTGACGTGGCAGTCCCGGGTGCCGGAGTGCTTGACCACGTTGGTGACCGCCTCCTGGATGATCCGGTAGGCGGCGAGATCCACCTCGGACGGCAGCGGACGGGCTTCGCCGCGGCGGGTGAGCGCCACCCGCACCCCGGCGCCCGCCGCCTTCTCCACCAGCCGGTCCAACTCGCCCAGTCCGGGCATCACTTCGAGCGGCGCCGGCTCCCCCTCGCCCTGCCGCAGCGCGCCGAGCATCCGGCGCAGCCCGGCCAGGGTCTCCCGGCTGGTGGCCTCGATCGCCTCCAGGGCGGCCCGGGTCTCGGCGGGCTGGGTGTCCATGACCCGGCTGCCCATGCCGGCCTGGATCGCGATGATGCCGATGTTGTGGGCCACCATGTCGTGCAACTCGCGGGCGATGCGCAGCCGTTCGGCGGTGATGGCCTGCTCGGAGGCCCGGCCGCGCAGCGCCTCGGTGTGGGCCCGGCCCTGGTGCACGGTGTTGCCGATCAGCCAGGCGATCAGCACGGTGGCCGCGAAGCCCCCGTAGGCGAGCGGGTTGACGGGGTAGTCGTTGACGGCGCCCCAGAGCAGCAGCCCGGCGAGGGTGGCGAGCGGCAGCGCCAGGGCGGTGAGCGAGACCCGGCGGGAGCGGGTGGCCGCGCAGTAGCCGACCACCGCGTCGGCGATCAGGAACTGGAGCGGCGCCGCCTCCGGGACGCCCCACATCCCGAGCGCGAACATCCCGCCCCCGAGCGCCACCACGACGGCGAGCAGCGGCAGCCGGACCAGCAGCGTCGCGACCAGGGTGGTGACCACCGCGGTGACCACCATCGGCATGTCCTCGGGATTGCCGTGGTAGTTCAGCAGGTGGTGCAGCTCGTTCTCGCGCGTGAAGAAGCGGAACGCGACCAGGGCCGTCCACAGCGCCCCCACCCACACGCCCGCGGGCAGGCGCCTGAGCAGCGGCGGACGGGGTTCGGTGATCATGACGCGATGGTAGCGGCGGCCCGGACGGCGGCACATTGGCCCGGGGGCGTAATCCCCGGGGCCAGTGCGGCCGCCCGCGGTTGTGGCCCGCGGCCCGATGCCCGGGCGGGGGCCCGACCGGCAGCGTTGTCCCCGTGATCGAGATCGAGCGACTGACCAAGCGGTACGGCGCCACCACGGCCGTCGACCAGTTGACCTTCACCGTCCGGCCCGGCACCGTGACCGGCTTCCTCGGCCCCAACGGGGCGGGCAAGTCCACCACGCTGCGGATGATCCTGGGCCTCGACACCCCCACCGGGGGGAGTGCCACCGTGGCCGGGGTGCCCTTCGCGAACCGGCCGCGCGGCCTGCGGCACGTCGGCGCCCTGCTGGACGCGGGCGACGTGCACGGCGGGCGCAGCGCCCGGGCCCACCTGTCGGCCCTGGCCCGGAGCAACCGCATCCCGCTCCGGCGGGTGGACGAGGTGCTGGCGGAGGTCGGGCTCGGCAAGGCCGCCGGGCGCCGGATCGGCGGCTACTCGCTGGGCATGAAGCAGCGGCTCGGCATCGCGGGCGCGCTGCTCGGCGACCCGCCGGTGCTGCTCTTCGACGAGCCGCTCAACGGGCTGGACCCGGAGGGCGTGCTCTGGGTGCGCGGGCTGTTCCGCCGGCTCGCCGCCGAGGGGCGGACGGTCTTCGTCTCCAGCCACATGATGGCCGAGATGGAGCACACCGCCGACCGGCTGGTGGTGATCGGGCGCGGCCGGCTGATCGCGGACGAGAGCCTCGCCGATTTCTCGGCCCGCAACGCGGTCTCCTCGGTGGCCGTCCGGGGGCCCGAACTCGCCTCGCTGGCCGGGGTCCTGCGCGCGGAGGGGGCCGAAGTACGGCTGACGGAGCCGGGGTTCGGGACCGTCACCGGGATGCCGGCCGAACGGATCGGCGAACTCGCGCTGCGGCACGGCGTGGTGCTGCACGAACTGGCCGCCCGGACGTCGTCGCTGGAGTCGGCGTTCATGTCCCTGACCGCCGACAGCGTCGAGTACCTGGCAGGAGAAGCCCGATGAGCAGCATGGCCCTTGGTTCCACCGGTTCCGGCGGTTCCGGTGGTTCCGGCGGTTCCGGCGGTTCCGTCGCCGAGCCGGCCCCCCGGTTCCTCGACCTGCTCGCCGCCGAGTGGATCAAACTGCGCTCGCTGCGCTCCACCTACTGGGTGCTGGCGCTGGCCTCGCTGGTGGCGATCGCGGTCAACGTGAACGCCGTCCACACCGACCTGACGTACATCGACCACCCGCCCGCGCCGATGCCCGGGCGCTCCCCGTACACCTACGACCCGCTGTTCCACGGCCTCGGCAGCATCGCGAGCGACCTGATGGCGGTCGCGGCCGGCAGCCTCGGGGCGATCACCGTCTTCGGCGAGTACACCACCGGCCTGATCCGCACCACCTTCGCCGCCGTCCCGGACCGGCGCGGCGTGATCGCGGCCAAGGTGCTGCTGATCGGCGGGATCACCGCGCTCGCCGGGCTCGCCGTCTCGGCGGTCTCCTTCCTCACCATCAACGCGATGCTGGCCTCCCGGCACGTCGGGCTCTCCATCACCGACGAGGGCTGCCTGCGGGCCGTGCTCGCCTACGCGGCGATCGTGCCGGTCTGCGCGCTGATCGGGATGGCGCTGGGCGCGCTGCTGCGGCACGCCACCGCCTCGATCGTGTCGCTGGTGATGCTGATGTTCATCCTGCCGATGATGTTCGGCGGGGACCGCTACCGGTGGCTGAAGGAGATCGGCACCCACCTGCCGCTGGCCACCGTGCAGCGGCTCACCATCACACCGAACTCCAGGACCACGATGGGGAAGTACGCGCCGAGCGTGCTGGACTCGTGGATCACCATGGGGATGTGGGGCGCGGTGGCGGTGGCGGTGACGGTGGTCGTGGTGCGGCGGCGGGACGTGTGAGGCCCCGGGTCGCCCCAGGTCTCGGGGCATCCCAGGCCTCTGGTCGCCCCGGGGCCTCGGGTCACCCCAGGCCGAGGCGCCGCGCCGTCGCGGCGGGCAGCGGGTACGGGCGCTCGGGCGGCAGCAGCCGCTGCGCCTTCGCCGCCTGCCCGCCGCGGACCAGCGCGGCGATCCGCTGCACCTGCGGGGTGAGGTCGGTGAGCCCGACGACCCACTCCTCGGCGTAGCGGCGGACCAGCGACCGGCCGACGCCCACCTGGATGCTGTAGTGGTTCAGCGCCGCCCCGCGCAGCGACCGCTCCGGGTCCCACTGCACGTGGACCTCGGCGCGGGCCACCTCGTCCGGGTGCGCGGTGGTCAGGACGGCGCGGGCGAGCGCCTCCTCCCAGCCCTCCCGGGTGATCCGGACCGCCAGCACCCTGGTCTGGCCGGGCTTCTGCGCCCAGTTGCTGCGGTGCATCAGCCAGCGGAACGAGGGCTTGATCCACGTCATCCGGTGGAAGCCGAACGGCGCCGTGAACCGGCCCGCCGCCAGCGCCGCGTCGGCGATCGCCGGCGGGTAGGCCTGGTAGAGCACGATCGTCCGCCCGTCGTGGTCGGCCCGGATCTCACGCAGAGCGGTCATCCCGCGCCACCCCCTTCCGCCCCGGCACGCTGCCCGCCCGGCCACGCTGCCAGCACCGACGGCACGGCGCAACGGGATTAGGGCACACCTACGGGTGCGGCGCCAGGGGCGCACCGCTATGGGACGAACTGCGCGCCGATCAGCCCGTGGCCGGCCTCGGCCGCGGCCCGCCAGACCGGGAGGACGGCGTCGAAGAGGCCGGAGAGGTCATCCGTCCGCAGGGCGTCGAGGGCCCGCCGCTCGGCCGCCCGCCGCTCGGCCCCGTCCAGGTCGAACACCGCCTCGACGGCCGGGAGGGCGGCCCGCACCTCCTCCGGCCCTCGGGCCTGAACCAGCCGGGCAGCCCGGCCGTCCGCTCCGGGCCGAGGCCGTGCGCCAGCCCCAGCACCGGGTAGCGGTTGCGGGCCTGGACGGCGGCGCACGGGCCGGCCGTCCCGCAGTCCTCCCAGACCGCGTACAGGCCGTCCGGGTCCTCCCCGAGCGGACCGACGGCCAGCTCCTCCAACTCCTCCGGCGCCAGCCCCTCCCGCTCCCAGCGACGGCGCAGCGCCCGGTTGCCCGGGTCCGCGGCGTGCGCGTCGAGCAGCGCCCGCAGCCGCGGCCCGTGCCGCTCGACGACGTCGGCGGGCGCGGGGATCAGGAACCACATCGCCTGGTAGCTCATCGCCCGCCAGCGTAGGCGCGGGCTCCGACAGGTCGGGCTCAGGCGGCGGCGCCCGCCTTGGTGCGGAAGGCGCCGAGGGTGGCCGCCGGGACGCCGCAGGAGGGGAGGAAGGAGGCGGCGCCGCCGTGGTGGGTGCGGACGCGGTCGAGGAAGACGGACATGGCCTCGGCCGGGGCCTCCAGGAGGGGCGCGGGGATGGTCAGGTTGCGGCCCCGGGAGTCGGTGACGCGGGAGGTGGTGCGGTCGTTGAGGGCGGTGCGGTGGCGCTCGGCGAGGCCCGCGAAGATCTGCGGGAGGGCGTCGGCGGTGCGGGTGTAGTCGGCGACGATGTGCTCGGCGGGGACGCCGAGGAGGTCCAGCAGGAGGGCGGTCAGCAGGCCGGTGCGGTCCTTGCCGGCGGCGCAGTGCAGCAGGACGGCGCCGGGGCGGACGGTGGCGTCGACGGCGGCGGCCACCGCGTCGGGCGCGGACTCGGCCAGCAGGACGTAGAAGTCGCCCAGGTCGGCGGCGGTGGCCATGGTGCCCATCCGCGCGGTGAGGGCGTCGGTGGCGGGGTTCACCGGGGCGGCGACGACGGATATCCCGGCGGCCTCGGCGGCGGCCCAGTCGGCGGGGTCGGTCTCGCGCGGGTCGCGCAGGTCCACGATGGTGCGGATGTCGCAGCCGCGCAGCTGGGCGACGGTGGCCTCGTCGGCGGCCGGGAACGGCTGGGCGGAGCGGTACAGCACACCGGGGCGGACGCGCCGGCCCTCGGGGTCGCCGAGGGCGGCGGCGTCGCGGAAGTTGACCAGGGACATGCGGGAGGCCTTTCGGTGGGGCCGCACCCGGGAGGAGACGGGGAGATCCGGAGGCGGAGACATCTAGACGTCTAGATGTGTAACCCCTCGGGGGGCCGCCGGGCAAGCCTCGGTGGCGCGGGTCTCGCCGACGCGGGCCTCGATCGGTACATCCTTCTATCCCACGCCCATCGCCCGCCCACGGCGACCCGGGGGCCGCGGTGTCCCGTACGGCACGGCGCCCGGGCGGCCCGAGCGGTGACGAGGGGCACAGGCGGCACAGGCGGCACGGGCGGCACGAGCGACGCAGGCGGCCCGGGCGGGCTCCGTAGGATCGGGCCCGTGGCGACGAACCCCCCGGACACCCCGAGCTCCCCGAACACCCCGGTGTACCGCCGCCTGGCCCGCCGGCTCCAGGAGCGCGTCGACACCGGCGCCTACCCGCCCGGCACCCGGCTGCCCAGCGAGCCCGAGCTGAGCGCCGAGTTCGGCGTGAACCGGCTGACCGTACGGCAGGCGGTGGCGGAGCTGGAGCGGGCCGCCGTGGTGGAGATCCGCCGGGGTGTGGGCACCTTCGTCCGCCCGCCCGCCGTCCGGGTGTCGATCGCCGTGGACCCGCGCAGCCAGCGCTTCGACCTCGGCAGCGTGCCCACCGCGCTGCCGAACGACGAGTCCACCGACGGCGAGTTCGTGGTGGCCGCCCCGCCCGTCACCGGCTCGGCGCAGGATGCGGAGGCGGCCCGCCAGCTGGGCCGCACTCCGGCGGAGCTGTCCCGGGTGGACTCGGTGATCCGGCTGGGCGGGCGGGCCCGGGCGGCGTGCAGCTACTGGGTGCCGTTCGGCCCGCTGCCCGCCGAGCTGGTCCGGCCGGGCCGCCCCGGGAACCTGGTGCCGGACCTGGCGCGGGCCGCCGGGGTGGAGCTGGAGTACGACTGGCGGGCCTTCGGCGCCGTCGGCGCGGACCTCGCGGACGCCGAGCTGCTGGGCGTCCCGCCGGGCACCGCGCTGCTGGTGCGCGAGGGGGTCAGCTGCACCCCGGACGGCGCTCCGGCGCTGTACGTGCGGCGGCGGATCGACGGCAGCAGCGCCCGCTTCGTCCTGCACTTCCGGGACCGGTAGCGGGGGCCGCCGCGGCGGGCGGCAGCGGCCGGTGGCGGGGGCCTCCTCGGCTGGTGGCAGGGGCCGCCGCGCCCGTTCCCGGCCGGAGCGCCCCTGATAAATTCAGCGCCGAAATACCGGGCCGCACGGGGGTTGGCAGGACAGGGTGACCGAGGAGATCGACTACGACATACCGACCGAGCTGGCCGAGGTCTACCTCGTGCTGCTCGCCGACGTCTCCCGCACCGGCCGGCTGCTGCGCCGCGAGGAGCTGGAACGCCTGCGAAGGCTCGGCGAGCACTGCGCCGAGGCCGGGCACGGGCTGCGCGAGGTGGTCGCGCACTGCCTGGCCGCGGCCCGGCGGGCCTGGCAGACCCTGCCCGGGACGACCTCCGCGAGCAGCGTCACCGAACTGCGCCGGACCGGCGACGCGGTACTGGCCGCCACCGACGCCGCGCTGGCCGCGCTGGGCGAGGGCCACGAGCGGGCCCAGCGCCTGGCCGTCCGCCAGGAGGAGGCCGCCCGGCGGGAGTTCATCGACGACCTGCTGTTCGGCCGCAGCGACCTCGGGCTGCTCGCCGAGCGCGCGGAGCGGTTCGGGCTGCGGCTGGCGGGCGCGTACACGGTGGCGGTCGCGGTCGGCGACGAGCCGTTCGCGGACGTCCATCCGATGGTGCACCGGGTGGAGCGGGAGCTGGCCGGGCGGTTCGGCGAGCGGGACGTGCTGCTGGCCAGCAAGGACGGCCGGCTGGTGTGCATCGCCCCGGACTCCGAGCGGGCCGTGCTGGAGGCCTTCGCCGAGCTGACGCTGCGCCCGGGGAGCGGCCGCGGCTACCAGCCGGTCCGGCGGGTGGCCACCGGCCGCCGGCACTCGGGGCCGAGCGGGGTGCTGCGCAGCTACGAGGAGGCGCTGGACGCCCTGGACTACGCGCAGCGGCTGGGCCTGCCCGCCCGGCAGCTGCGGGCCGAGGAGCTGCTGGTCTTCCCGGTGCTGATGCGCGACCGGTCGGCCATGGCCGACCTGGTGCGCACCGTGCTCGGCCCGCTGACCGAGGCGCGCGGCGGCGCCCGTCCGCTGCTGGACACCATCGCGGTGCAGGCGGAGGCCGCGTACGTGAACGCGGAGGCGGCGCGCCGGCTGGGCCTGAGCGTGCGCACCCTGGGCTACCGGCTGGAGCGGATCAAGGCGCTCACCGGGTACGACCCGGCGGACGCGCTCCAGCGCTTCACCCTGGAGACGGCGGCCATGGGGGCGCGGCTGCTGAACTGGCCGGAACAACCGCTGTAGTGCGTGGGACTACCGCTGTAGTGCTCGGAACAACCGTTGTAGTGCGCGGAACTACCGCCGCGGTGCGCGGCGTTACCGCCGTGGTGCGCTGGACTACCGCCGTAGTGCGCGGCACGACGGCCGTAGTCCCCGCCGCCCCGGGAAGGGCCGCCGCGGTCCCGCCGCGCGAAACCCGCGCGGCGCCGCTGCGACCGTCCGGCACCCGTCCTGTTGCCTGGTTGTTGCAGTGTCACGCGGGCCGCGTGTACCAGGGTGTCAAGAGGGCGTAAAGATTGCCGGATCCTGGCAATGTGCGACGGGCCCCGGCGCTGTCATGATCTCCCCGGTGCCGAAGCGCGGCGCCGGTGGAGAGGCGGGGGAGGGTGGCCGGGATGGGGGGATTCTTCGCGGCCGCGCTGGCCTTTCCGACGGCGCTGTTCAGCTTCGCGCTGGTGGTGGTGGTCGGGTACTGGTTGCTGATGCTGTTCGGCGGCCTCGTTCCCGGCGCCGTGCACGGGGGGCACGACGCCGGGCACCACATGGACGTCGGGCATGCGGGGCACCACCTCGGTGCCGAGCACGGGGGGCACGGTGCCGGGGGGCACGGTGCCGACGGGGGACCCGACCGACCCGGTGCGGGCCACCACACGGGCGTGCTGAACGCGCTGGGACTGGGCGGGGTGCCCGTGACGGTGGCGGTGTCGCTGCTGGTCGCGCTCGCCTGGTTCGTCAGCCTGGCCGGCACCGTCCTCACCTCGGGGGCGCCGGCGCGCGGCGGCGTGTTCGTCGTCGCGCTGGCCGCCTCCTGGGCGGGCACCCGGGTGCTCGTCCGGCCGCTGTCGCGGCTGTTCCCGCAGGACCGGCCGGCCACCCGGGGGGACTTCGTCGGCCGGGTCTGCGTGATCCGGACCGGCCGGGTGACGGCCGACTTCGGGCAGGCCGAGGTCACCGCGGAGGACGGCTCCACCGCGACCGTCCAGGTCCGCACGGCGGAGCCCGAACCGGGCCTGACGGCCGGGCGGACCGCCCTGATCTTCGACTACGACGCCGTGGGCGAGCACTTCCTGGTGGCGCCCTTCGAGCCGCCGTCCACCGGCGTCTGATCCCCGGCCTCCCGTTCCCCGGCCGGCCCTCCGCCACCGCACTTCCCTTTCGCACCACCTCTTCCCATCGACTCCTCGCACCACCTCTTCGCTCCAACTCGCCATCTCGTCAAAGGACTCCGTGATGGACACCATCGCCGTGGGTTTCGGCGTGCTCGTCGCCGTCGTGCTGCTCATCCTGCTCGCCATGCTGCTGTTCGTGGGCCGCCTGTTCCAGAAGGTCGAGCAGGGCAAGGCACTGATCGTCTCCCGGACGAAGAAGGTGGACGTGACCTTCACCGGCGCGATCGTCCTCCCGGTGCTCCACAAGGCGGAGTTGATGGACATCACCGCCAAGACGGTGGAGATCCACCGGGCCGGCCGGGACGGTCTGATCTGCCGGGACAACATCCGCGCGGACATCCGGATCTCGTTCTTCGTCCGGGTCAACAAGACCGTCGAGGACGTCATCAAGGTCGCGCAGTCGATCGGCACCGCCCGGGCCAGCGACCCGCAGGCGATCCAGGAGTTCTTCGCCGTCAAGTTCGCCGAGGCGCTCAAGACCGTCGGCAAGCAGCTGGACTTCACCGACCTGTACACCCACCGGCACGAGTTCCGGGACCAGATCATCGCGGTCATCGGCACCGACCTCAACGGCTACACCCTTGAGGACGCGGCGATCGACCACCTGGAACAGACCCCGATGAACCAGCTGGACGCCGACAACATCCTGGACGCCCAGGGCATCCGCAAGATCACCGAGCTGACCGCGATCGAGCACGTGCGCACCAACGAGTACCAGCGCACCGAGGAGAAGGAGATCACCCGGCAGAACGTGGACGCCCGGGAGGCCGTCCTGGAGCTGGAGCGCCGGCAGGCCGACGCCGAGATCCGCCAGCGCCGCGAGATCGAGACCCTGCGGGCCAAGGAGGACGCGGTGATCGCCCGGGTGCAGGAGGAGGAGCGGCTCAACGCCCAGACCGCCTTCCTGCGCACCGAGGAGCTGCTCGGGGTGCAGCGGGAGAACCAGGCCCGCGAGGTCGCGGTGGCGCAGAAGAACCGCGAGCGGGTGATCGCGGTGGAGAACGAGCGGATCGAGAAGGACCGCCTGCTGGAGGTCGTCGGCCGCGAGCGGGAGACCCAGCTCGCCACGATCGCCAAGGAGAAGGAGCTCGAGTCCGCCAAGCGCGAGGTCGCCGACGTGGTCCGCGAGCGGGTCGCGGTGGACCGCACCGTCGCCGAGCAGGAGGAGGCCGTCAAGACCCTGCGCGCCACCGAGGAGGCCGAGCGCGTCCGCAAGGCCGTCGTGATCCAGGCCGAGGCCGAGGCGCAGGAGAAGCTCGTCAAGGACATCAAGGCCGCGGAGGCCGCCGAGCAGGCCGCCACCCACAAGGCCCGCGAGGCGCTGGTGCTGGCCGAGGCCCGGCAGCAGGCCGCCGAGCTGGACGCGGCCGCCAAGATCCGGATGGCCGAGGGCGTCCGGGCGGAGGCCGCGGCCGAGGGCCTGGCCCGGGTCCAGGTCCGCGAGCAGGAGGCCGCGGCGGTGGAGAAGGTCGGCCGTGCCGAGGCCGTCGTCCAGGCGGAGAAGGCCAAGGCCGCCGCGCTGGAGATCGGCGGCCGGCTGAAGGCCGAGGCCGAGGGCCTGACCGAGAAGGCCGCGGCGATGGCCAAGCTGGACGAGGCCTCGCGCGGGCACGAGGAGTACCGGCTGCGGCTGGCCGCCGAGAAGGACGTCCGGCTGGCCGGGCTGGACACCCAGCGGCAGATCGCCGAGGCCCAGGCGGCGCTGGTCGCGGCCGGGCTGGAGAAGGCGAAGATCGACATCGTCGGCGGGGACTCGGTGTTCTTCGACCGGCTGGTGCAGTCGGTGTCGGCCGGCAAGAGCGTGGACGCCTTCGTCGCCCACTCGCAGACCGCGCAGACCCTGGCCGGGCCCTGGCTGGACGGGCGGGCGAGCTTCACGGACGACCTCACCCGGGTGCTCTCCTCGGTCTCCACGGCCGACGTGCAGAACCTGACGGTGTCCGCCCTGCTGATGAAGCTGATCGGCTCGGGGGCCGGCGACCAGGCCGGTCAGCTGCGCCAACTGCTGGAGTCGGCACGGAAGCTGGGCGTCGCGGAGACCCCGATCGGGGCGCTGGCCGGCGGGCTCGCCTCGGCCAACGGCTCCAAGTGATCCGCTGAGCGGGCACGCCGACCGCGCTGAGCGGGCACGCCGACCGCGCTGACCGCGGCTACCGATCCAGCCGCATCGATCGCGGCAACCGATTCGACCGAGTCAACTGAGGAACGTGACCGTGACCGTGGACGCCCTCGACGCCCGGCTCGACGCCGGCACCTACGAGGTCCTGCGCGACCGGCTCGCCCGAGCCGCCGCCGAACTCGCCGACCGGGCCCAGGCGTTGAACGCCCGCCGGGTCGCCGAGTTCGGCGGCGGGGAGCTGCGGCTGGCCGGCACCGGACGGCTCACCACCGACCGGGCCTGCCTGCCGCAGGACCTCACCGCCGCCGGCGGGCTGCTGCTGCTCGCCACCCGTCCGACCGAATCCGCCGACGGCGCCGGGGACTTCACCGACGTCCTCGGCCTGCACCACCCCGACCTCTCCCCCGCGCCCGCCGAGGGCACCCTGCTGGACGACCCGCGGCTGCGCCAGGACCTCGCCGACCTGCGGCGCTACTTCCGCGACGCCCGGCTGGAGCGGCTGCGCGCGGTGGACGGCCGGCTGCTCGCCGTCTTCCGCACCGGCCCGACCGCCGCCGACGTCCGGGTGCTGCGCTGGCGCCTGGACGACGGCCTCGCCGACGACGCCCAGCCGTCCTACCTGGACGGGCGCGGCGAACGCGACCACACCCCCGCCGACGGGCAGCAGCTGCCCTGGACCGCCCTCACCCGGGACGACCAGCTGCCCGCCGGCCCCGGCCGCCCGCCCCGCGCCGACCTGGCCGGCGAACTGCTCGTCGGCGTCGACGGCGGCCGGCTGACCATCACCGCCCCGGACGGCCGGGAGCTGCACCGCGAGCCGCTGGCCGAGGCCCTGCAGACGCTCGCCGACGCCCGGATCGCCCACGCCCGGCTCGGCACCCTGCTGCTGGTGCGCGTGCGCCCGTACCAGGAGGAGACCGAGCGGCACCTGGTGGTGCACCTGCCCACCGGCACCGTCACCCGGATCGACGCGCTCGGCCAGGCCTGCCTGCGGCTGCCCGCCGACCAGGGCGTGGCCTTCCCCGGCGGCTGCCACCTGGTGGACGGCACCGTGCGCACCTTCGACCAGCCGGTCGACGGCCTGCGCTACGAGCGCACCCTCCTCTCGCCCAACGGCGAGGACGTGCTGTACGAGTTCCGCTCCCCCGCCGACGGCCGCGCCCTGCTCCAGCCGTACAACAGCGTCCGCCAGGAGGCCGCCGCCCCGCTGCCCTGCCAGGGCTACGCGTTGCTCGCCGACGGCACCCTGATCGCGCTGCGCCCGGCCGAGGACGGGCCGACCCGGCTGCACCCCGTCCAGCTCTGGCAGACTCCGTTCACCAGCGAGCGCTTCGCCGCCGAACAGCCTTCCGGCAGCGGGCCGTTGGCCCGGATCGGCAACGCCGACCTGGTCCGCGGTCTGGCCGACTGCCTGGCCCTGGCCCGGCTGGCCGCGGCCGGCGCCGACACCCCGGCCGGCCATCAGGCCGTCCTCGCCGCCTGCACCCGCACCGCCGACCGGCACCACTGGCTCGGCCAGGACGGCCTCGGCGACCTCGCCGCGCCGCTCGCCGAGATCCGCGACACCGCCCGGCAGGTCGTCGCCGAGTACGAGGCCGTCGCCCAGCTCACCGCGCACGCCGCCCGGCAGACCGACGAGGCCGCCGAGCACGTCGAGGGCCTGCTGCGCACCGCCCGCGGCGAGACCCTGGCCGACGCCGCCGAGTGGGTCGACCGGCTGGCCGGGCTGCGCCGCGCCCAGGGCCGCGTCGAGGCGCTGCGCGACCTGCCGCGCGCCGACCCGGAGCGGATCGACGGGCTCGCCGCGCACCTCGCCGAGGGCCTGGCCGAGGCCGCCGACCGCGCCGTCGGCCAGCTCGCCGAGCCGACCGCCTTCGAGCCCCACCGGCAGCGGGCCGGTGAGCTGGCCGAGCGCTGCGCCGCCATCGCCACCGCCGCCGAGGCCGAGCCGCTGGGCCTCGAACTGGGCGGCCAGAGCGAGGCCCTGCAGACCGTCTCGGAGCTGGTCGGCACCCTCGACCTGGCCGACGCCACCACCCGCACCGCGATCCTCGACCGGCTCGCCGACGTGCTCGGGCTGCTCAACCGGGCCCGGTCCGCGCTGACCGTGCGCCGCCGGGAGCTGCGCACCCGCGAGGCCGCCGACGAGTTCGCCGCCGAGACCGCCCTGCTCGGCCAGGCCACCACCGCCGCGCTCGCCGCCGCCGACACCCCCGAGGCCTGCGACGAGCAGCTCGGCCGGCTGCTGCTGCGGATCGAGCAGCTGGAGACCCGCTTCGCCGACGCCGACCCGGCGCTCGGCGAGCAGCTCACCGCCCGCCGCACCGAGGTCCACGACGCGCTCACCGCCCGCCGCCAGCACCTGCTGGAGGAGCGGGCCCGGCGCGCCGACCGGCTGGCCGCCTCCGCCGGACGCGTCCTCGACACCCTGCACCGCCGGCTGGCCGGTCTTGACACCGCCGCCGAGATCGACGCCGCCCTCGCCGCCGACCCGACCGCCGTCAAACTCCGCGACCTGGCCGGGCAGTTGACCGCGCTCGGCGACCGGGTCCGGGCCGAGGAGCTGACCGGACGGCTGCGCGCCGCCCGCGGCCGCGCCCACCGGGCCCTGCGCGACCGCGCCGAGCTCGCCGGGGACGGCCCCGGCACCCTGCGGCTGGGCCGGCACCTGTTCGCCGTCACCACCCAGCGCCCCGAACTCGCCCTGGTGCCCTGGCGCGGACGCCCCGCCTTCACCCTCACCGGCACCGACTACCGCTCCCCCGTCACCGACCCGGCCTTCGCCGCCACCGAGCGGTACTGGGACCGCCCGCTGCCCTCGGAGACCCCGCGGCTGTACCGCGCCGAGTACCTCGCGGCGAGCCTGCTGCCGGCCGTCGAGGCGGCGGCGCCGCTCACCGACGCCGAGCTGCTGGAGCACGTCCGGCGGGCCGCCGAGCAGCGCCCGGACGAGGGCTACCAGCGCGGCGTGCACGACCACGACGCCGCGCTGCTGCTCCGCGCCCTGCTCCGACTCGACGCCGAGGCCGGGCTGTTGCGCCACCCGGCGGGCGCCCGGGCGGCCGCCCAGCTGTACTGGGCGCACGGCGCCGACGAGCGGCAGCGGCTGCTCTGGCACACCCGGGCCCGCTCGCTGGGCCTCGCCCGGGACGCCTTCGGGGGCGCCCCGGCGCAGGCCGCGCTGGACGCCCTCGCCCGCGAACTCTCCTCCGCCGTCGCCGACTTCGTCCCGGGAGCGGCGCCCGCCGGGCCCTACCTGGTGGCCGAACTGGCCGCCGCCGCACCCAGCTTCGCCCACTCGACGGGCGCCGCCGCACTGCTCGACAAGTTCCGCGCCGCCCCCGAGTCGGCCGGTCTCACCGAGGCGCTGGCCGCACTGCCCGAGGAGCCCGAGCTGCTGCCGGTACGGCGCCAACTCGCCGCCGCCTGGCTGGAGTCGGGCGCCGTCGACGCCGATCCGGCGGACCTCGCCGAGGCCGCCGCCGCGCTGCTCTGCCCGTCCCTGCCGCGCCGCCCCGCCGAGGGGGCCGTGGGCGCCCGGATCACCGGGCTGCTCGGCGACCACCCGCGGCTCGCGGGCGGCGCGCTCGACCTCCGACTGGACGAACTGCTCGCCCGGGTGGCGGAGTTCGAGCAGGTCGAGGTGCCCGGCTACCGGGCCTACCAGCGGCTGCGCGGCGAACTGCTGGCCGCCGAGCACGCCCGGCTGCGGCTCGACCAGTACCGGCCCGCCCCGCTCAACGGCTTCGTCCGCAACCGGCTGATCGACCAGGTGTACCTGCCGCTGGTCGGCGACAACCTCGCCAAGCAGCTCGGCACCGCCGGGCCCGGCGGACCGGTCGACCGCAGCGGCCTGCTGCTGCTGGTCTCCCCGCCCGGCTACGGCAAGACCACCCTGGTCGAGTACCTCGCCGAGCGGCTCGGCCTGCTGCTGGTCTCCGTCAGCGGCCCCGCGCTCGGCCACCGGGTCACCTCGCTGGACCCGGCCGAGGCCCCCGACGCGACCTCCCGGCGCGAGGTCGAGAAGCTCAACTTCGCCCTGCACGCGGGCGACAACGTGCTGCTCTACCTGGACGACGTCCAGCACACCTCGCCCGAGTTCCTCCAGCGCTTCATCCCGCTGTGCGACGCCCAGCGCCGGATCGACGGCGTCTGGGACGGCGAGGCCCGCGAGTGGGACCTGCGCGGCAAGCGCTTCGCCGTCGTCATGGCCGCCAACCCGTACACCGAGTCCGGCCGCCTCTTCCGGCTGCCCGACATGCTCGCCAACCGCGCCGACGTGTGGAACCTCGGCGACGCCGTCGCCGGGCGCGAGGACCTGTTCGCGCTCAGCTTCGTCGAGAACGCCCTGCCCGCCAGCCCCCACCTGGCCCCGCTCGCCACCGCCGAGCGCGCCGACCTGGACACCCTGCTCGCCCGCGCCGGCGGCCTGCCCGGCGGCACCCTGGCCGGCGCCTGGCCCGCCGCCGAGACCGAGCGGATGACCGCCGTCCTCGCCGGCCTGCTCCACCTGCGCTCCACCGTCCTGGCCGTCAACCGCGCCTACCTGGCCTCCGCCGCCCAGGACGACCGCACCCGCACCGAGCCCCCCTTCCTGCTCCAGGGCTCCTACCGCAACATGGCCAAGCTCGCCCAGCGCCTCGACCCCGCCCTCACCCGCCCCGAACTCGACACCCTGCTCACCGACCACTACCGCGCCGAGGCCCAGCCCATGGGCGCCGACGCCGAGGCCCAGCTCCTCAAACTCGCCGAACTCCGTGGCACCCTGACGGAGGATCAGGCAGCCCGCTGGGCGGAGCTGAAGCGCTCGTGGTCGGAGCGCGGACGGCCCGGCGGGCGTCCTTGACCTGAAGGGCGCTTGAGCTCCTACCGTCGTCCGCATGACCTTCACCGCGCGCGAACGCGCCTACCTCACCGGCCAACCGCTGGCCCGCCTGGCCACCACCGGCCCGGACGGCTCCCCGCAGGTCCGGCCGGTGGGGTTCCGGCTCAACGAGGACGGCACCATCGACATCGGCGGACCGGGCAACGCCCGCAGCCGCAAGTACCGCAACGCCCGGGACCGCCCCGAGGTGTCCGTCCTGGTCGACGACATGGCGCCCGCCGACGATCCGGTCGCGCCCGGCTGGGGCCGCGGCGTGGAGATCCGCGGCCGGGCGGAGGTGCTCGCCGTCGACGTCCCGCCGGTGGCGCCCGACCGGTTCAGCCGGGACGTCATCCGGGTGCACCCCCGGCGGATCGTCACCTGGAACCTGGAGGCCCTGGGCTCCGCCGCCCGGGACGTCGACTGACACCTCGGCGGGCCCGACTCCCCCGCTGCCCGCCCTCCCCCGCCCCACCGATGGAACGATGACCGCACGATTCACTCCATCGGGGTATCCGCGGGCGGCGGGGGTAGGCGGCGCCGCGAGCCGGGTAACCCGCTGGCATGAGCGCTCAGGGACTCGATCTGGCCGGGCTGCGCAGGGTGTACGGGCGGGCGGGGAGCCGGTGGTTCTACACCCGGGTGGCGCGCAACGCGCGGCACTGGGGGTGGACGGAGCCGGGGCAGTCGAAGTGGCGGTTGTGGCGGGCGCAGCGGCAGTTGGAGGACGTGCTGGGGCGCAAGCTGGCGCTGCCGGCCGGGGCGCGGGTGCTGGACGCCGGGTGCGGGGCCGGGGTGGTGGCCCGGGCGATGGCCCTGCGCTTCGGGCTGGCGGTGACGGGGGTCGACGTCCTGGACTTCCACCTCGCCGAGGCGGCCCGGCTCAGCGCCCGGGCCCGGATGGGCGACCGGACGGTGTTCCGCTTCGGGGACTTCCACCGGCTCCCCTTCGACGACGGGGAGTTCGACGGCGCGTACTCGATGGAGACGCTGGTCCACTCCTACGACCCGCCCCGGGCGCTGGCCGAGCTCCACCGGGTGCTGCGCCCGGGCGGCCGGCTGGTGCTGCTCGGCCCGATGAGCACCGGCCCGCTGGACGAAATGGAGCCGGGCGCACGGGGGTTGATCGAACCGTACCTGGACGCGATGACGATGACCGGCTCCAAGGTCTACCACGCCGGCAACCTGTCGCGGCTGCTCGCCGAGGCCGGGTTCGAGGTCGAGGAGGCGCTGGACGCGACGCCGTACTACCTGCCGACCTCGGAGGCCGTGTACGCGTACTTCCGGCTGCCGTGGGAGATACTGCGGCGCTTCGGCGATCCGGCCAAGTGGCTCAATCTCCGGTCCACGGTGGAGATGTACGGCGTTCGGGAGCATGTCGCCTGGTACGTTCACACGGCTGTCAAGCCATCGAGGTGAACTCCGCGTGGACGAGCGCTCCGCCCCCCTGCCGTACCCCAGTGGCTGGTTCTGCGTCGGCCGGTCCCGGGACCTGCCGCCCGGGCGGGTGCGCACGGTCCGGCTGATGGGCGAGGACGTGGTGCTGTACCGGACCCGCCGGGGCGCGGTGCGCGCGGTCGGCCCGCACTGCCCGCACCTGGGCGCGCACTTCGGGGCGGGCGGGAAGGTCCGGGGCGAGGAGCTGGTCTGCCCGTTCCACGGCTTCGCCTTCGGCCCGGACGGCTCGTGCACCGGTTCGCCGGACGGCATCCGGTTCCGCGGCGCCCTGGCCGGGCGCCGGCTGTGCGAGCGGGACGGCGCGCTGTTCGTCTGGTGCGGCCCCGGCGGCGGCCCGGGCAACGGTTCGGGCGGCGGTCCGGACGGCGGCGCACCGGACTGGGAGCTGCCGCCGGCCCTCGGGGTACGGCCGCTGGCGTGGTGGAGCGGGGACGTGCTCTCCCACCCGCAGGAGGTGATGGAGAACAGCGTCGACTTCCGGCACACCCGGGTGCTGCACGGCCTGGACACCCGGGAGACCGCCCCGCCCGAGGTGGCCGGGCCGCTGTTCACCGTCCACCAGCGCACCACGACCCGGTTCCCCGGGCTGGGCACGGTGAGTCTGGAGCAGCCGGTGACGCTGTTCGGCCTCGGGCTGATGCGCATGGAGGTCGAACTGCCGCAGGTGGGCGGCACCTTGCGGGTGTGGGTGCTGCCGACGCCGGTCGCGCCGTGGCGGACCAGGGTGCGCTTCGCGGTGACCGCCACGGTGCCGGTGCCGGGGGTCGGCGCGGCGCGGGCCGTCGACCGGGCGGCCTCCTGGGCGGCGCTCCAGGCCTCGGTGCGGATCATCAAGCAGGACCGCCCGGTCCTGGACCACAAGCGGTACCTGGCGCAGCCCCGGCTCGTCCCCGGGGAGCGCTCGATCGGGCTGTTCCGCCGGTGGGCGCGGCAGTTCTACCCCGGGTTCCACCCCGAGCCCGCCCCCGGGTTCCACCCCGACGCCCGCGCCGGGCTCCAGCCGGAGCCGGACGCCTCCTGAGCCCCGGCCGGCGCGGCCGGCGGCTCCCAGTCCGGGTCGGGCAGCCCGGGGACGGCCCGCCCCTCGGCCCGCCAGCGCCGGGCCAGTTCGGCGTAGATGGGCGTCTCCGGGCCGGGTTCCGCCACGGGTTCCGGCACGGGCGCCGCCCACGACTGCTCCGGCGGCCGCTCCGGCGGTCTGTCCGGAGCGCCGTGCAGGATCGTTTCCTCAGCCAGCCGCCGTTCCGGTTCCGGCAGCCTCCCAAAACCACTCACACCCGGCCAACGCGCCCCGCCCGTACCGGGACACGGCCACGTCAACCCGGCTCCCCGCAGGTCAACCCCCTGCGGGGAGCCGCCGGTGGGGGGGGAGGGGGCCCCCCCCCCCCACACGGGCCCGCGGGGGGGGGGGGGGGGGGGCGCCCCCCCCCCCCCCCCCCCCCCCCCCCCCCCCCCCCGGGGGGGGCGAAACCCCCGCCCCCCC
>NZ_JBHVEU010000096.1:0-23092 GCF_042802075.1 Kitasatospora sp. NPDC057518 | reverse complement strand
GGCGGGGGCCGTCGCGGTCTGCGGGCCTGCGGGTCTTCGGGTCTCCGGGCCTCTGGGCGGGCCGGGCCTGCGGGTCAGGCCAGGTCGCCGCGTTCGCGCAGCAGGGGCAGGAGGTGGTCGCGGACGGCGGGGGCCAGGCGCAGGGTGTCGTCGCGGCCGTCGGTCCAGCGCAGGTCGGCGAGTTCGGCGGCGGGGACGGGCTCGCGGTCCAGGGTGGCGGTGAAGACGGTCATCAGCATGGGCACGCCTTCGAGGGCGGCGGTGGCGCGGATGTCGGTGAGGTGGCGGGGGTCGACCGGGGCCGCGCCGAGCTCCTCGCCCAGTTCGCGGGCCAGCGCCTGGAGGGCGTCCTCGCCGGGGTCGGGCTTGCCGCCGGGGAGGTAGAAGACCTCGGGGGCGGCCTGCTTGCTGACGACCAGGAGCCGGCCGTCCTGGATGATCGCGGCGGCGGCGACGGTGAGGGGCGTTTCCGGGATGCTGGTGGCTGCGGATTCGATCATGGAAGCGATTGTCGCAGGTGGGAGGGTGTCGGGAGGGCGCGCCGACGGGGAACCCTTGCGAGTCCGTGCGCACGCAACTATTGTTTACGAGTGTAAATGCAGCTGCAAAAGTTGCATGCTCGCCCTTGCATCGCCCTGCGTCCCTTGCTCCACCCCGCATCCTTGCTTCACCTGCGTCCTGGCGTCAGCCGACCCCACCGGGAGTCCGACATGAGCACCTCTCTCTTCGCCCCGCTCACCCTGCGGTCCCTGACCGTCCCCAACCGGATCTGGATGCCGGCGATGTGCCAGTACAGCGCGGCCCCGGACGGCGCCGCGGCCGGCGTCCCGACCGACTGGCACTTCACCCACCTCGCGGCCCGCGCCGCCGGCGGCACCGGGCTGATCATCACGGAAGCCACCGCGGTCAGCCCCGAGGGACGCATCAGCCCGTACGACCTCGGCATCTGGAACGACGAGCAGGCCGCGGCCTTCCGCCGGATCACCGCCTTCCTGAAGAGCCAGGGCACCGTCCCGGCCATCCAGCTCGCCCATGCCGGCCGCAAGGCCTCCACCGAGCGCACCTGGGTCGACCGCGGACGCCCCGTCGCCCCGGACGAGGAGCACGGCTGGACCCCGGTCGGCCCCGGCACCGAGGCCTTCTCCCCCGCCCACACCACGCCGGACGAGCTCACCGAGGAGCAGATCGGCGAGATCGTGCGGCAGTTCGCCGACGCCGCCCGGCGCGCGCTCGACGCAGGCTTCCAGGTCGCCGAGGTCCACGGCGCCCACGGCTACCTCGTGCACCAGTTCCTCTCCCCCCACACCAACCGGCGCACCGACGGCTATGGCGGCTCCTTCGAGGGCCGCATCCGCTTCGCGCTGGAGGTCGTCGACGCCGTCCGCTCGGTGTGGCCCGAGGACCTGCCGGTCTTCTTCCGCGTCTCCGCGACCGACTGGCTCACCGAGAACCCGGAGGACGACCGCGAGGGCTGGACCTCCCAGGACACCGTCCGCCTCGCCAAGGAGCTCCGGGCCCACGGCGTCGACCTGCTCGACGTCTCCACCGGCGGCCTCGTCCCCGACGCCCGGATCGAGGCCGCGCCCGGCTTCCAGGTGCCCTTCGCCGAGGCCGTACGCCGCGAGACCGACCTGCCGGTGGCCGCCGTCGGCCTGATCACCGACCCCGCCCAGGCCCAGACCCTCCTCACCGAAGGCCGCACCGACGCCGTCCTGATCGGCCGCGAACTGCTGCGCGACCCCTACTGGGCCCGCCACGCCGCCACCACCCTCGGCGCCGAAGTCACCACCCCCATCCAGTACCACCGCTCCTGACCCCCGCCCCACCCAGCGCAACGCGGGAAGTCGGCCCCACCGACTTCCCGCTCCACCTCGCGCGGGCACTTCCCCACCAACCGCCCGCGCACCCACCCCACCAACCGCCCAGCGCAGCACAGTGGGCCGTCGACCCCGTCGACTGCCCACTCCACCTCGCACGTGCACTTCCCCATCGACTGCCCTACCCGGCACGAGAAGTCGGCCCCGCCGACTTCCCACTCCGCCCCGCTCACCGCAGTCGCTCCACCAACTTCCCAACGCAGCACAGGAAGTCGAGCCCACCGACTTCCCACCCCACCTCGCGCAGGAACTTCCCCACCAGCCGCCCCGCACGCACGAGACCTTGGCCCTACCGACTTCCCACTCACCCGCCCACACATCCCCAGCCAACGGAGCAGGGGCGAGGGAGCAGAGCAGCGAAGCACAGGAAGTCAGCCCCATCGACTTCTCACTCCGATCCGCTCGCCGCAGCCATCAACGGACCAGCGCAGCGTGGGAAGTCGAGCCATCCGACTTCCCACTTCACCCGCCCTCACCCAGCGAAGCCGGAAGGGAACGGAGTCGCGCAGCACGAGAAGTCGGACCCGCCGACTTCCCACTCCAGCCTCCGTGCTCACCCGCCACGCCGCGCAGGCCGGGGCCCAAAAAGAGGGACTGCCAGCCAACCTGCGGGCGGACGAGCGAGGCTGACCGAGCTGCACCCGGCGAACATCGATGCGGCACGAGAAGTCGACCCCTCCGACTTCTCACTCCATTCCAACCCCCACCCCCACCCGGCAGAGCGATGTGGAGGGGTGATGGGAGTGCCGCACACAGGAAGTCGAGCCCGCCGACTTCTCAATCACCCCGCCCACATCCCCACCCAGCGGAGCAGGGGCGAGGGGTCCGGAGCAACGAAGCAGGAAGTCGGGCCCGCTGACTTTCCGCTCCGGCCCGCGCGCCCACCCTCCATTCTGTGCGGGCCGGGGCCCGGGGAACTGCGGGTGGGCGAGGGGTGGCGGGAGTGGCATGGCGTGGAAAGTCGGGGTGGGCGAGGGGTGGGTCAGGTGTTCTGCCGGCCCGGGATCTCGGTGGTGTCGGGGTCGATGGGGGTGGCGTCGCTCAGGTCTTCCACTCTCAGTGGCTGTTGGCCGTCGAAGACGACCGCGAGGCCGTAGGGGTCGCAGATGGGCAGGCGGCCTTCGGCGAAGTGGAGGTGCCACTCGTCGAGGTAGAAGTTGAGCTGGGGGGAGTCCAGTGGGAAGTCCGCGGCCGGCAGGCGGAGGTAGGGCTGTGACTCCGCTTCGGTGAGGCCGAAGAGCGCCGGGTCGGCCGCCACTGCCTCGCGCACGAAGTGGAGCGCCGTCTCGAGGTAGTGGTCGATCCTGCCGAGGACCTCGGCGACCAGGGGGAGGTCGGCCCGGTCGAGGTCGTCGGTGTCTTCGAGCAGGATGGTGGCCTCGACGGGGGCGCCGTACAGCGTGCTCCTCGGTGCCTGGTCGATGCTCCAGACTCTCAGGCCGTCAGGACCCCGGGAGGGGAGCAGCCGTCCGATGCCGTTGCGGAAGACGTTCGGGGGCACGGTGACTCCGTCTCGCGGGACTCGGGACTCTGGGCGCGGCCGCGGGGGCTGCGGCCGTTCCCTCGGATGGTACGGCCGCAGGAAATCTTTCGGCACAGTCGGGGCACAGTGATGGCATTTCAGGGGGTCTGGACCGCAAATTTTCCTGCGGGGCGGGATGCGTGTCGGATTTGATTTGGAGCGCACTCCAAGTTCTACGGTTTCTGCCGTGGTCGCCTCCGCACGTGGTCGGCGGCGCGGGAACGGGAGAGGAGCGGCGCCGATGAGCAGGTCCGCGCACGAGGCCGAGGTCCGCCGGGAGCGTTTCGCACGCGGGTTGGAGGTGCTGGAGCGGATCGACGGCGAGGTCGGGCGGCGGGTGGTGGACGCGCTGGGCGACGTCAGTCCGGAGCTCGGGCACCAGGTGGTCGCCTGGGGGTTCGGGGAGATCTACAGCCGGCCGGGGCTACCGCCGCGCGATCGGCAGTTGGTCACCCTGGGCATGCTCACCGCGCTCGGCGGGTGCGAGCCGCAGCTGGAGGTCCATGTCAACGCCTCGCTGAACGTCGGGCTCACGCCGCAGGAGATCGTCGAGGCGCTGCTGCACTCCGCCGGCTACTGCGGCTTCCCGAAGGCCCTGAACGCCACCTTCGTCGCCAAGAAGGTGTTCGGCGAGCGCGGCCTGCTGCCGGTCGCGGCGGACCGGCGGGACGACCAGCGGGAGGACCGGCCGACGGACCGGCAGGCGGGCCGGCCGACCGACTGACCGGCAGCCGGCCGACGGACCGACCGGCCCGGTGGTGCGGACTTCGGCGCGGCAGAAGGTGCCGCAGCTGGCCCGCCCTGCTGGAACAGGGCAAGCCGGATCCCCTGGGTGGTGTCGAGTGGCAACGGCCGGGGAGACCGCGTGCATGGGGCGCGACAGGCCAATGCCGCGCCGGGCCCTGGCGCCTCCGGCTCCTGGCCGGGGCTGGGCTGGTGCGGGGCGCTCACCCCGCCGATATCCACTGAGGATGGCGTTTCGATTTCCTCGCGGCAAGCCCGAAAGCGCGCGGGAGGTCGGACACGGCGGGCAGCGGGACCCGGGGGTGCGGACGGCCGGACGGCCATGAGCTGCGAATTCCTTCTGACGGTTTTTCAATTTCGACTGGGACAAGGCGAGAAACGGCGGCGTAAACCGTTGGACCGCCCCCGTGGTACACGGCGACCCTGTGCGTGGGTGTCCAGCCCGCCCGGCTCTGGAAGGCCGGACGGGCGCGTGAGGACCCCGGTCGAGTGGCAGCAACCGCAACCCAGCGAAGCGGAGACCGCATGGAACAGCAGTACACCCCGGCCGCGAACGCGGCGTGCGTCGAGGTCCGGACGGCCCCCGGCATCCCGGTGCCGGTCCCGGCCACCGTGCTCGTGGTCGTCGTCCTCCTCCTCACCACCGCCCTGACCACCCTCGGCACCCCCGCCCGCACCGCCGTCGCCACCCTGGCCGGCGCCGGACTGCTCGGCATAGAGCTGGTCCGCCGCCTGGCCGAGGCGCTCACCGTCCACCGGGCCCGCTAGGAGGCGGCCGGTGGGGCGCCTGAACAGCGCCCTGGCTGAGCAGGACAAGGAGGTCCGGACGCTCGCGCGGTGGCTGCGCGGACTGCGCGAGCGCTCCGGCCTCACCTACAGCCAGATGGCGTGCAAGACCGTCGAATTCACCCGGCCCGTCTCCCTCGCCACCCTCTCCCGCGCGGACGAGGGCCGTACGGTGCCGACCTGGCCGGTCACCGAGGCCTACGTCCGGGCCTGCGGCGGCTCGGTGCGCACCGCCGAGCGGCTGTGGCTGCGCGCCGACGCCCGCAGACCCGGCCGGAGGGGGAAGGTCGCGGGCTGCGGACCGGCCGCGCACCGGGCCCTGCGGTACGTCACGGAGCGTTCCGAACTGCTCGTCGCCATGCGGCGGTTGCGGCTGCGCGCCGGGAGCCCGACCCTGCGCGAGCTGGAGACCCGCGCGGTGCGGGGCGCGGTGAGCCACCTGCCGCGCAGCACCCTGCACGGGGTGCTGGCGGGCGAGCGGGACTGCACCGAGCGGGTCCTCGTCGAGTTCGTCCGGGCCTGCGGGGTGGACCCGGCGGAGGAGGACGAGTGGGTCGCGGCCCTGCGCCGCACCACCGGGGCGCCGCCCCCGCCGTCCTCCCAGCCCGACGCCCGCCGCCAACTCGCCGAGGCCCACGCGGAGATCCGGCACCTGCGCCGGGCCCTCGGCAGTCGCCCGGCGCAGGAAGTCGGCCCGTCCGACTTCCCGCGCCACACCGACCGGTTGGCGGGACGGTCCGTCCCCTGACCGGAGGCCCCGCCCGGCCTGCGGGAGCGGGAAGCCGGCCCGTCCGACGTGTCATGCCGTGGCCGGTGGCTCCTCCTCGGGCAGCAGGTACCGGCCGAGGTGCGCCGTGAGGAACGCGGCGATCGTCTCCGCGTCGGTGGACTCCGCGGGCAGGTCACCCGGGCGGGGCTGGTGGATCCTGATGAGTTCGTCCCTCAACCGGGCGTCGAGAAGCGGCGCTTGGTAGCTGTCGATGGTCCCGCGGTAGAACAACCAGTCGAAGATCCTGACGGCGGGGCAGCGGCCGGACTGCGGCTCGTCCGACAGGTGGCTGTCCCCCCAGGCGCCGACGTAGACGTAGTCCGCGCGCCTCAGGGCTCCGTCGAGGTGCGGGGTGGGGTGGTCCTTCAGGTTCCAGTAGCTGCGGGCTTCGGCTTCGGGTACGGGTTCCGGGAACGCGGCAAGCCAGAGACGGAACTCGAACACCGGAACAGCCTGGCAGACCCGCACCGGATCCACCGCCACTTCCGCTCCCCCGCTCCCCCACGCCCGCCGAGGGCGCCCGCGCCGGCACGGGCGGAACGGGGATCCGGCGGGCGGGGGGCGGGGGTCAGTCTCCCGGGCGGCGGCGCAGCCACCGGTAGAGCAGGGCGGCCGTGGCGGCGCCGGTGGCCAGGACGGCGGCGTCGAGCCCGGCGGGCACGGTCGGGTCCTGCCCGTGGTGCTGGTAGACGCCGGACAGCAGGGCCCGGGCGGCCAGGGCCGCCACCGCCCCGGCGCCGGTGGCGATGAGGGCCTCGATCTGGCCGGTGCGGCGGGAGGGCACCGGCTCAGAACCCGGTGAGGGTCGTCTTGCCGATCGCCGTACCGGACTCCTGGAGGCGGTGGGCCGCCCGGAGGTTGGCGGCGTTGACGGGGCCGAGGTCGCGGGTGGCGGTGGTGGTGAGGACGCCCGCGTCCACGAGGCGGGCGACCCGGTCGAGGATGCGGTGCTGCACCGCCCGGTCGGCGGTGGCGTGCAGGGAGCGGGTGAACATGAACTCCCAGTGGAAGGAGATGCTCTTGCCCTTGAGGACGCCGATGTCCAGGGAGTCGAAGTCGTCGACGGCGACGATGCCGCCGAAGGGCTTCAGGGCCTCGGCGTAGGCGGTGAGGTTGCGGTCGGTGGCGACGGTGCTGAAGACGTGGTCGAGGCCGCCGGGGGCGACCTCGACCAGCTGCGGGCCGAGCGGGCGGCTGTGGTCGATCACGTGGTCGGCGCCCATGCGGCGGGCGAAGTCGGCCGATTCCGGGCGGGACGCGGTGCCGATCACGGTCAGGCCGGTGAGGGCGCGGGCGAGCTGGGTGACGAGGGAGCCGACGCCGCCCGCGGCGGCGGTCACCAGCAGGGTGCCGCCCTGTTCCGGTCCGCCGGTGCCCAGGCCGAGGCGTTCGAAGAGGCCCTCCCAGGCGGTGAGCGCGGTCAGCGGGAGCGCTGCGGCCCCGGCGAAGGAGAGGGTGGCGGGCTTGCGTCCGACCAGGCGCTCGTCCACCGCGTGGTAGCGGGAGTCGGCGCCGGGCCGGTCCAGGGCTCCGGCGTAGTACACCTCGTCGCCGACCCGGAACAGCTCCGTCTGCGGGCCGACCGCGACCACGGTGCCGGCCGCGTCCCAGCCCAGCACCCGCGGCTCGCCGCCCGGGTCGGCGCTCTGGCGGACCTTGTGGTCCACCGGGTTGACGCCCACCGCCTCGACCCGCACCAGCAGGTCGTGCGGGCCCGGCCGGGGCACGGGCAGCTCGACGTCGAGCAGGCTCTGCGGGTCGTCGACCGGCAGGCTCCGGCGGTAGGCGACGGCGGGCATCGTCGCCGGGATCCCGGCGGTCTCGGGCGTCGGGGGCGTCGGGGGCGTCGCGGGCATGGCGGTCATCAGGGCTCTCCTCCTCGGGGCGCCCGGGGTGTCCGGGCACGTCGGAGACGGTATGCGGAAGGTAGTGGTTACCCGCAAGGACCATTGGTACCCGTTGGGTACCAAAGCAGTACCCGATGGGTACCAATGGGTACCATCGGCGCGTGACGACGACCCGTACGGCGAAGACCCACGCCCCCGACTGCACCGACCCCAAGTCCGTCTACGCCGCGGCCTGCCCCTGCCGCGACATGCTCGACCTGCTGGCCAACAAGTGGAGCGCCCTCGCCCTGGGCGCCCTGGAGGACGGCCCGCAGCGCTTCGGCGCGCTGCGCACCCGCCTGCAGGGCGTCAGCCCGAAGGTCCTCACCCAGACCCTGCGAAGGCTTGAGGAGCACGGCCTGGTCCACCGCGAGATCCACGCCGAGGTCCCCCCGCGGGTCGAGTACAGCCTCACCCCGCTGGGCGTGGACGCCTGCGCCCCGCTGGCGCACCTGCGCACCTGGGTGGAACGCAACATCGACCGCTTCCCCGTGACCGACTGAGGACGATCGGCGGCGGACGCCTGCGGTCGTGCTCGGCGACCGGTCGTACTCGGCGACGGCAGGCGGTACGGCCGTCCCGGTCGGGTTCGAGCGCGGCTTCAAGCGTTCGAGGTCGGCTCCGAGGACGCCTCCGCTCAGGGCCCGGACGGGGCGTCGACGGCCTTCGCCCTGCACCGCGGGCAGCTTCCGGGCCGCTTCCTCGCGACGAACGGATGCCGGTAGACCGTCACCCGGCGCCGGGGGATTCCGCAGAGCGTCGCCGGGCCGGCCAGGGCGTGCTCCAGGGCCGGGTCGCCCGTCTCCCGGCTTGCGGCGAAGCCCGTCGGAGCGAGCCCGAACGTGAACCGGAGGGACTGGAGGAAACGGAGGGAACGGAGGCGGCGACCGAGCTGCGGCATGGCCGCCACCTTCCCACACGGCTCTTTCACCGTGACGTCAACGAGAACCGGGCAGACCGGGCAGGCCCGGCAGGTCGAGGGTGACGCGAAGGCCGCCGGCGGGTTCGGGGGCGAGGTGGAGGGCCCCGTGGTGGGCGTCGGTGACGGCGGCGACGATGGCCAGGCCCAGGCCGTGGCCGCGGCGGGCCGGGTCGGTCTCGGCGGTGCGGCCGCGGCCGCGCAGGAACGGTTCGGTGAAGGTGGCCACGGCCTCCGCCGTCAGCTGGGGGCCGGTGTTGGCGACGGTCAGGCGTACCCGCCCGGGCCGTTCGGGGTCGGCCCCGGTGGCGACGGTGACCCGCCCGCCGGTCGGCAGGTTGTGCCGCAGGGCGTTGTGCAGCAGGTTGACGGCCGCCTGGCGCAGCAGGACGGGGTTGCCGGCGGTCGGGGCGGGGCGCAGGTCGGCGGTGAGGGTGACGCCGAGGGTCCGGGCCTCGTCGCGGACGGCGGCCAGTGCCTCGCCGGTGGCGGTGGCGAGGTCGGTGGGGGCGAGGTCGGGCGGGGCGTGGCCGAGGTCGGCGAGCTGGAGCAGGGCCTCGCTGATCTCGATGCCGCGCTGGTTGGTGTCCTGGAGGCGGCTGACGAGCCGGCCCCAGTCCTGGCCGGCCGGGTCGGCGGCGGCGACCTGGAGCATGGTGCGGGTGATCGCCAGCGGGGTGCGCAGTTCGTGGGAGGCGTTGGCGGCGAAGCGCTGCTGGGCCTCGAAGGAGTGCTGGAGGCGGGCGAGCATCTCGTCGAAGGCGTCGGAGAGGTCGGTGAACTCGTCGCGCGGCCCTGTGAGGGCGATGCGGTGTTCCAGTGCCCCGCCCGCGGCGCGGTGGGCGGCGCGGGTGATGTCCTGCAGCGGGCGCAGCACCCGGCCGGCGATCAGCCAGCCGCCGACCAGGCCGACGGCGGTCAGCAGGGCCAGGGCGTAGCCGCTGGCGGTGAGCAGGGAGCGCAGGATCTCCTGGCGGGAGGGGGCGTCGGAGCGGTAGCGCGGGTTGGAGGAGGTGAGGGGGTAGTTGGGCACGTAGCGCATGCCGACGTAGACGACGGCGAGGCAGAGGACGCCGGCGGTGACGGCGAAGAGGGTGTAGCTGAGGGTCAGGCGCATCCGGGCGGTCAGTCGGCGCGGGCGGGTTCCGGTGCGGCGTCCGCCCGTACGGCGCCCGGAGGCGGAAGAGGAGGGACCGGGGTCGGGGTTCACTGCGGGGTGCCTTCCTGGCGCGGGTCGGTGAGGCGGTAGCCCACGCCCGGCACGGTCTGGATCACCCACGGGTCGCCGAGGCGTTTGCGCAGGCCGGAGATGGTGATGCGGACCGCGTTGGTGAAGGGGTCGGCGTTCTCGTCCCAGGCGCGTTCCAGCAGGTCCTCGGCGCTGATGACGCCGCCGTGCGCCGCCATCAGGACCTCCAGGACGGCGAACTGCTTGCGGGACAGGCCCACGTAGCGGCCGTCGCGGTAGACCTCGCGGCGGAAGGGGTCCAGGCGCAGCCCGGCGTACTCCAGGACGGGCGGGGCGGCCTGGGCCGGGCGGCGGGCCAGGGAGCGCAGCCGGACGACGAGTTCGGCGAGGTCGAAGGGCTTGGTGAGGTAGTCGTCGGCGCCGAGTTCGAAGCCGGCGACCTTCTCGTTCAGGCGGGCGGCGGCGGTGAGCATCAGCACCCGGCAGCCCAGGCCCTGCCGGACGATGCTGCGGCAGACGTCGTCGCCGTGGGTGCCGGGGATGTCGCGGTCGAGGACGACGACGTCGTAGCTGTGGACGGCCAGGCGCTCCAGCGCCGCGTCGCCGTCGGTGACGATGTCGCAGGCCATCGCCTCCAGCCGCAGACCGGCCTGGACCGCCTCCGCGAGGTAGATCTCGTCCTCCACCACCAGGACCCGCACGTGCCGTTCTCCCTCGCTCCGCTGTTCGTACCCATTGGACCCGATGGGGCCTATCGAAAACGTATCGGCCTGCGCAGACGTCCTCGCAACACCGACTTTCCTCCAATGGTCCGGCAACGGACGAGCACCACCGGGAGGCAGGAAATGGACACGACGGACACCCCGACGGAGACGGGGACCAGCACGGCCACGGGCACGGAGACGAGGACGGGGACGGCCACGGAGACGAGGACGGGGACGGCCACGGGGACGACCGCGCGGAGCGGACGGCAGCGGCGGCTGGCCGCGGGCGCCGCCGCGACGGCGGTGCTGGCCCTGGCCGGGGCGTGCGCCTCCGACCCGCCGGGCACCGAGGCCGTCCTGCGCACCCTGGCGGCCACCGTCACCGCCCAGCCCGTCACCGCCCCGCCCGTCACGACGGAGGCGGAGGCGGACGGGGAGATACCCGACGGCCGGACGCTGACCCCCTCCGACACCGGCTCCCCCGCCGTGGGCAACCTGGACGGTCCGCTGCGCGAGGCCCTGCAGCAGGCGGCCGTCGACGCGCGGGCCAAGGGCATCGAGATGACCGTCACCTCCGGCTGGCGCAGCAAGGCCTACCAGCAGCGGCTGCTGGACCGGGGGGTGGTCACGTACGGGAGCCTGGAGCAGGCCCGGAAGTTCGTCAACACGCCGGAGAAGTCCGCGCACGTCAGCGGCAAGGCGGTGGACGTCGGCCCGACCAGCGCCGACTACTGGCTGATCCAGAACGGCGCCCGGTACGGGCTGTGCCAGGTGTACGCCAACGAGATCTGGCACTTCGAACTGCTCACGACGCCGGGCGGGACCTGCCCGGCGCCGCTGCCGGACGCCGCAGGGTGAGGGGGCGCGCCATGACCGCTTCAGCCGGTTCCGACACGCCCGCCGAGGCCGCCCGGCCGTCCCGGCGACGGGCCGCACCCGGGTGGTGGGCCGTACGCCGGTGGCTGGCCGCACCCGGGTGGCCGGCCGCACGAGGGCGACGGGCCGCACCCCGCTGGCGCGCCGTCCCCCGGTGGCGGCGCGGGCGCGTGCCCGCCGCGCTCGGGCTGCTCACCGCGCTCGCCCTGGGCGGCCACCGGCTGGTGCCGGAACTGGGCGTGGGCCTGGGCAGCCTGTGGGAGAGCGCCCTGCCCTGGAGCGCCCTGGTGGCGGTGGCGGCGCTGCTGTGCGCGGCGCTGCGCCGGGCACCGGCGGCGGCCTGCGCGGGCGGGGTGCTGGCGGTGGTGTGGGTGGTGGCGTTCGGGCCGCTGCTGCTGGGCGGCGGGGCTCCGGCGCACGGGGCGTCGACGGGCGGGAGCGGCGGGCCGGGGCTGACGGTGGTCACCCACAACGTGAACGCCGCCAACCCGGACCCGGCCGGCACCGCCCGCGCCCTGCTCGCCGCCAGCCCGGACCTGGTCGCGCTGGAGGAGGTCACCGACGCCGCCCTGCCCGCCTACCAGGGCGTGCTGGACAAGGCGCTGCCCCACCACGCCCGCACCGGCACTGTCGCGCTGTGGAGCCGCTACCCGGTGACGGAGTCCCGGCGGCTGGTCATCGACCCCGGCTGGAACCGCTCCCTGCGGGCCGAAGTCAGCGCCCCCGGCGGGCCGTTGGCCGTCTACGTCGCCCACCTCGCCTCGGTGCGGATGACCGCCACCGGCTTCGCCACCGCCCACCGCGACCGCGACATCGCCGCCCTCGGCCAGGCCCTGGACGCCGAACCGCTGCGCCGGGTCCTGCTGCTGGGCGACCTCAACACCGCCGCCGACGACCGCGCCCTCGCCCCGCTCACCAGCCGCCTCACCCCCGCGCGCAGCGGCTTCGGCTTCAGCTGGCCGTCCGCCCTCCCCCTGGCCCGGATCGACCACATCCTCACCCGCGATCTCCCCGCCACCGCCACCTGGACCCTGCCCGCCACCCCCAGCGACCACCGCCCGGTGGCGGCACGGCTGCGGGGGTGACGGCGGGGGCCCGGCGGCAGGCCCGCGCCCGGTCAGGCGACCAGCCGAAGCCAGGCCGCCGCGAGGGCGGCGTGGCCGGCCGGCGTCGGGTGGACGCCGTCCTCGGCCCAGTGCTCGGCTCCGGCCGTCGCGGCGAGTTCGGCGAACCTGCCGTCGGCGGCGAGCAGGTGGGCCCCGTAGCGGCGGGCGAGCCTGCGGACGGCCTGGATCTTCGGGTCCAGGTCGGCGCGCCACTGCTCGCGTTCCTTCTCGCCGATGAGCGCGGCGCCGGCCTCGACGGTGCCGCGGATCGGCAGGAGGAACGGCTCGATGAGGACGAGTTCCGTGCCCGCTTCGGCGAGGGGCGCGAGGAGGCGGTCGTAGCCCGCCTCGAAGCGTTCGGCGGGGATCGGGTACCCCCGCGGGTCGAGGATGTGCCGGCCCGCGTCGTTGACCCCGACGAGGATCGAGACGACGTCCGGGCGCGCGTCGAGGACGTCCGCATGCCAGCGGGCTTCCAGGTCCGTCACCTTGTCGCCCGCGTTCGCGGTGTTCAGCCAGGTCACCGGCCGGTCGGGGTGGCGGTGGGCCCACTCGCCGGCGACCCGCAGCGGGTAGCCGTGCCCGAGGCCGTCCCCGCTCTCCCGGCGGCGGCAGTCGGTGGTCGAGTCGCCGGTGAACAGCACGGTGATTCCCGGCCGGAGGGTGATCGTCGTGACTCCTCCCCCGGCTGAAGCCGGGGGCTTTCTCGCTAGCCCTTCCGGGCGTTGCGACGGGCCAGCCCGGCCCGTAGAACATTGACGGCTCCCACCGTGTCGGAGTGTGCCCGGTGGGCGCAGCCGGTGCAGTGGAAGGTGTCCTGGGTGGGCCGGTTCTCCGCCGTGGTGTGTCCGCATGCGGGGCACGTCCGGGAGGTGTTGCGGGGGTCCACGGCGATCACTTCCCGTCCGGCGCTTTCAGCCTTGGCGTGCAGGATCGTGAGGAACACCCCCCATCCGGCATCCGATATCGAGCGGTTGAGTCCGGCCTTGGCCGCAGCCCCGTTCGGCAGGAACGCGCCTGCCTGTTCGGGGTCGGGTTTCGGCGCGGGGGCCTTGACCATGTTGCGGATCTTGAGGTCTTCGTGCGCGATCAGATCATGCGCGCGGACCAGTCCGAGGGCGGTCTTGTGGGCATGGTCGAGCCGTTGACGGCGGACCTTACGGTGCAGCCCGGCCACGGTCTCCACAGCCTTGCGGCGGCGATTGCCACGGCGCTTGCACCGACTGAGGGCCTGCTGAGCGGCTTCGAGCTTCGCGGCGGCCTTCCGGCCGTGGCGGGGGTTGGCAACGAACTCGCCGTCGGAGTCGGCGAGGAAGTTGGCTATGCCCATGTCGATGCCGACCACGCTGCCGGTCGCGGGCAGCGGATCGGGCCGGGCCTGCTCGGCAGTCAGCACCACGTACCAGCGCTTGCCCTCACGCTTGACGGACACGGTCTTGACCGTGCCGACCGCACGGTGCCGATGCACCTTGACGTGGCCGACGCCCTGGAAACGGACACGGGTCACCGGGTCGTGCGGGGTCGAGTCCCAGCGGCAGCCGTCACCGTTTCTGGGGAAGTCCACCGTGTCGAACCGGTTCACGCCCCGAAAGCGCGGGTAGCCGGGTTTCTCGCCGGACTTGACCCGGCGGAAGAACGCGGCGAACGCCTTGTCCAGCCGTCGAAGCGTGGCCTGCTGGGAGGAGAAGGACCACCGGCCCTGACACTCCGGGTCGAACGCCCGGATCTCCTTGAGCTGCGCGGACTGCCCGCCGTAGCGGACCGTCGTCCTGGAGACATGCCGCCAGGCATCACGTCGTTCCTGCAACGCCCCGTTGTAGAGCGAGCAGTGGTCCCGCAGCATCTCAGCCAGTGCCTGCTGCTGGCCCACGGTGGGCCGTATCAAGAACTTGTACGCACGAATCAACACGACCCACCCCCTCCACCGCCTCGACCATCAACATGCCACACGCCGCTGACAGAAGACACCACGAGCGTCCCGCTGCGCAGGGACGTGGCGGCGCTCCGCGCCGCCGATCTCAGGATCGGATTCCCTCCCCGGCTGAAGCCGGGGATACCCTCCGAAGATCAGGGATGGGTGCTCCTCGCGAGGGGTTGGTCCGGACCTCTCGAAGGTGCCGGGCCGCACTGTCACCGCGCTGACGTCAACCTTCATCTCACCTGCGGGAACCGTGAGATGACGATGTGTCAGCCGACGGGGACGGCGTCCTTCGGCAGGGTGTGCCAGTTGGTGACGACCGGCTTGTCGACCGGGGTGGTGCCGACGGGGATGCTCACCGGGTTCGGGTCGGGGGTGCCGATGCCGATGATGACGTCGGTGTACTGGACCGCCTGGTTGCCCTTGGTGGTCTTGGTCATGATGCCCGCGTACACGGTCTTGGCGCCGCTCAGGGTGATCTGCTCTCCCGCCCCGTGCTCGAAGGCGGCGGCCTCGATGCCGCCCGAGCCGAACGCGATGACGGGGTGGCCTGCGGGGAGCGTGCAGGTGATGCCCGACTTGGCCTTGGCGCTGATCAGGAGGTAGCCGCCGGCCTGGGTTTCGGCCTTCGCGCCGAAGTCCAGGTCGTTGGCACCGCAGACCTGGCCGTACCCGCTCTTGTCGCCGGGCGCGGCGGATGCCGAACCGGCGGGCGCGGCAGGGGACTTGGGCGGGGCGGTCTTCGTCGGTGCGGCTCCGGCCGGCGCGGCCGTGGCGGGCGCGGCGGGCTCGGAGGGCGCGGCGGCCTTGGTCACGGGGGCGGTGGGGGCGGCCGCGTCGCTGTTGTCCGGTCCGCAGGCCGTGGCGGTGGCGGCGATCGCCGCGACGGCGGCGGCGGTGAGGGCGAGGCGGCGCGTGCGCATGGGGGTCTCCTGCTGTCGTCCCGGCGGTGCGGTTCACCGGCGTGCGATCACCGTACGGGCGGGTCGTTCACGGGCCGGTGCGGGAAATATCCCGATCCTGTCCCAGAAGGCCTGCGCCAGAAGGCTTGTGTCAGAAGGCCTGTACGGACGGGGTGTTGGACGACGCGCGGGCGGGGAACGCCGCCGGGCCGGCCCCCGCAGGGAGGGGGCCGGCCCCGTGGAACGGGGCGGGTCAGCCGAGCAGTTCGCCCTGGAGGGTGACGACCTGCCGGAAGGGCGCGGTGGGCACGCCGGCGGGGTTGGTCATGGTGATGACGGCGACGACGTCGGCGGCCGAGAGGTAGGCGACGCGGGCGGTGGGGGCGCCCTTGGTGCCGGCCGTGGTGGACTCCACGAGGGTCAGGCTGCTGCCGTCGAGGGCGTCCCAGTCGTCGTGGGGGGTGCCCTTGGTGGAGGGTGCGGCCTTGGGGCCGCCCTTGGAGCGCACGTCGGCGAAGGCGCCCCAGGACTCCCGGACGGAGCCGAAGCGCAGCAGCCGGATCTGGGTGCGGGTGCCGTCGGAGGCGGTCCACTCCCGGACGGTGGCCGCGCGGCAGGCGTGCTCCAGCAGCACGGAGCGCATCTTGACCGGGTCCTGCTGCTCGTCGGCGATCGCGTCGCAGGGCACCCACTGGCCGAACGCGGAGCCGGGGGCGGAGCCGGCGGCGGAGGCGGAGGCGCCGGCGGACGCGGAGGCCGAGGGCGCCGGGGAGGCCGGGGCCGACGGGGAGGCGGTCGGCGAGCCCGAGGGGGCGGCCGCGGTGGGCGCCGGGAAGACCGGCGGGGTCAGCGAGCCGCCGGCCTCCTTGGGCGCGGGCAGCAGCAGGTGGCGCAGGTCCGCGTGGTGCGGGGACTTGCCCTTGTCGTCCGGGGCCTCCTGGCCCGCGGGCAGCGGAGGCAGCGTCAGCGGCGCGAAGGTGTAGCGGCCGTCGCTCGCGGTGGCCAGGCCCGGCAGGTCGGTCCGGTCGGGGGCGGTGACGGCCAGCGCGCTGCCGGTGCCGGCGAGGGCGAACACCAGGACGGCGCCGCTCCAGCGCACCGCGGCCTTGCGGCGCCGGGTGCGGCGGGCCTCCTGCTCGGCGAGGGCCGCGGGGTCCTCGGCGGCGGCGAAGGGCTCGGCGACGGGCGCGGCGAGCGCCTCCAGGACCGGATCGGCCCCCTTCCCGGGCACGGGCGCGTTCGCGGGCGCGGGCGGCGGGGTGGCGTGGTCGGTCATACGGAGGCTCCGGGGCGGGCGAGGCGGTCGAGCTGGAGGGTGAACAGGGCGACGATCTTGTCCTTGGGCAGCGGCGCCACGCCCTCGGCGCTCATGACCACCAGGAGGTCGCCCTCGGCGGCCGAGCACTCCAGGTAGTCGATCGGCGCGGACGGCGGCGCCGGCATCAGGTAGCAGTGCGCCTCGGGGTGCCCGGGGACGGCCGGGCCGACCCGGAACAGGCCGGTGTCGCCGGTGAAGACCGCGGTGTACTCGTTGATCCGCTGCACTTCCTGCTGGTTGAACTGGCGCAGCTTCAGGCCGATCACCAGGTCGTCCCCGTCGGCGAGGTAGGTGCGCACGCCGGAGGCCTTGACGTGCATGCCCTCCCAGTAGGAGCGCATCTTGTCGCGCTTGTCCTTGGGGAGCTGCTGGAGGTCGGCGTCCATCTCGGCGGACAGCTGCTCGCCGTTCTGCTCGCTGTCGTGGCCGTAGCCGCCGTCGTCCGGGCCGGGCCGGTAGCCGGCCGGGACGGGCAGCAGCAGGTCGCGCATCGAACCGAAGTGGCTGCCGTTGGACTTGGCGCCGTACGGCGTGGCGGTCGCGGTGGGGGTTGGAGCGGTGGACGGGGCGGCGGCGGTGGCCGGCGCGGGGTCGTCGTACTGGGTCTTGATGATGCCGACGCCGACGGCCACACCGACCAGCGCGGCGGCGGCGGTCGCGGCCCCCGCGCGCAGCAGGCGGCGGGAGGCGGGGCTCGGGCCTGCGGGCGCGGCGGGGCCTGCGGGCGCGGCGGACCCGATGGGCGAACCCTCGGGTGCCGGTTCGGGCGCGCCCGGGGCGGCGGCGGTGGTCATGGTGTCGTCGTTCACGCGAGCCGCTCCCACTGCCGCTTGGCGAGGTCCTTGAGGGTGTCGGGGTTCACCGGCTTGGTGTCGAGGACCTCGATCGTCATCTGCACCGACCCGCGCTTGGCGCTGGCCCCGCCGTAGTAGTACTGCTCGGTGCTCTCGGCCCAGTGGCTGGGCACGGTGTCCACCTTGTAGCCGCCGCTGGCGCCCTCGGCGAACGGCAGCGGCCAGTAACCGGGACCGGTCTTCGCCTCGTCGGAGCGGTCCTCGGTGAACTGGACCAGCTGGACGCGGTAGAAGACGCCGTCCTTCTTCCAGTCCACCTCGGCCGCGCGCCGGAAGCCGCGCGAGGCGAAGTCCTTGAACCTCTTGGCCGAACCGCCCTTCTCCTCGGCGAGTTCGCCGATCGAGATCCAGCTCGGCTTGTCCGGGTGGTCGTCCCAGGGGGCGCTGCCCTCGGGGGCGCCGATCAGCAGCTTGGTCAGGTCGCCGTCGATGCCGATCGGCGCGGGCTGCTCGGCGGCGAGGGCGGCCGGGTCGACCCGCTCGGCCGGGTAGGCCGGGCGGGCGGCCTGGAGCGGCGGCAGCGGCGTGGGCGGGCGCTGGGCCTGCACGGCGTAGCCGACGCCGCCGCCGGCCAGGGTGCCCAGCACCAGGGCGCAGGCGGTCAGCAGCACGGGGCGGGGGCGGCGCGGGCCGCGCGGGGCCTTCGGGGCGCCGGCCTCGGGTGCGAACGGCGCGGCGGGTACGGCGGGTTCGGGCGCGACGGGCGGTGCGGCGGGCGGCGGCGGAACGGCGGGCGCGGCGGGCACCGGCTCCGCGGGTTCGGTGGTCACGGAAGTGGCTCCAGAGGAGGAGGAAAAGGACGGGGAAAGGGCGGAGCCGGGCTCAGCCGCCGGTGGTGAGCCACTCGCGCTGGCGCTTCATCAGCTCGTTCAGCAGCGCCTTGTCGGGCGTCCCCTTCACGTCGACGTCGATCGTGTACTGGACGTCGCCCTGGCTGGAGATGCCGCTCATCGAGCCGGTGTAGGCCTGCTGCTTGGGGGCCTTCAGGTAGCCGCGGCCGCCGGAGTCGCCGTCGATGTCGAACGGGTCCAGCGACTTGATCTTGTAGTTCTTGGCGAAGTCGGACGCCATCGCGGTGGAGCCGAACTTCAGCAGGGTGACGGTGACTTCGGCCTTGCCGTCGGCGGTCCGGTACATCCGGTTCGCGCCGCCCTTGTAGCCGTAGGACTTGAGGATGTCCATGATGCCGTCCTGCTTGCCGAAGAGGTCGGCGACGTCGTCGTCGCTCATGGCCATCCCGTCCACGGGCCCGTAGGACTCGCCGCCGGCCGGGATGGGGAGCAGGAAGTAGCGCAGGTCGCCCTCGTGCTTGCCGCTGCTGACGGTGCCCTTGACGGTGCTGGCGGGGGCGGGCTCGGCGGGGACGGCGGTGGGCACCGGGACGGGCGCGGCCGAGGGCGTCGCGCTCGCGGCGGCGCTCGCGCTCGCGGTCGCCTTCGACGGGGCCGGGGCGACCGCGGCGACCGGGCGGGTGTCGGGCTTGCCGACGGCGACGGTCACGGCGGCGCTGGTCGCGGTGACGGCGAGCAGTCCGGCGGTGGCCAGTGCGACGCCGACGGCGCGCGGCAGCCGGCGCGGGGCCTGCTCCGGTGCGGGCGGCGCGACGGCGCCGGCCTGGGCGTCGGGCGCGGCAGCGGCGGGCGCGGCGATCTCGGGAGCGGCGGCCCCCGGCGCGGCGGCCGGCTCGGCCGGTGCCGGAGGTCCGGCGGCGGCGCCCTCGTTCTCGGGCTCAGGCAAGGAAATCCCCCCAGTGAAGAATGCGGAATCCCACGCGCGGGCTCCTCACGGGAACCACTCCCCCAGCGGGTTCTCCGGGCATTCCGTCACGCGTGTCGGCAGGAATTATGAAAGGCCGCCGACACCACTGCCAAAACAATCAACCGCCACACTTTCCCCCAATGTTCGACGAATCGGACACACCGTGATCGAACCGCAATGGGCGCTGTCCTGCGGTGATGACGCTGTGTCGACACATCGATTCGAACACGGCCTACTTCCGCCCCGCCGGTTCAGGGGGCCGGACCGGTGCCGTCAGATCCACCCTTCCTCCCAGGCCCGCCGCGCCGCCTCGTGGCGGGTGCGCACGGCGAGCTTGGTGATGGCCCCCGAGAGGTAGTTGCGGACGGTGCCGGGGGCGAGGTGGTGCTGCTCGGCCAGCGCGCTGATCGGCTGGCCCCGGTGGACGGCGCGCAGCACGTCCAGTTCGCGCGGGGTCAGCGGGCAGGGCGTCTCGGTGAGGGCGTGGGTGGCGAGCCGGTGGTCGATGTAGCGGCCGCCGCCGTGGACGTCGCGCAGGATGTCGGCCAGTCGGGTGGCGGGGGTGGTCTTGGGCACGAAGCCCTGGATGCCCGCCGCCAGTGCCCGGCGCAGTACGCCGGGCCGGGCGTGGCGGGTGACGAGGACGACGGGGACGGGGTGGCGGCGGCGGATGGCCTGGGCGGCGCCGACGCCGTCCAGGTGGGGCATCTCCAGGTCCAGCAGGGCGATGTCGACCGGGTGGTCGGCGGCGGCCCGGACGGCCGCGGGGCCGTCGCAGGCCTGGGCGGCGACGGTCAGGTCGGGTTCGAGGTCGAGGAGCGCCGCGAGGGCGCCGCGGGTGAGGTCCTCGTCCTCGGCGAGCAGGATGCGGATCACGCGGGGGCCTCCCGGTCGGTGTGGCCGGCCAGTTCGAAGCGGCCGTCGGGGTGGGTGGTGGTGCCGACGTGCCCGCCGATGGCGTGGAAGCGTTCCCGCAGCCCGGCCAGGCCGCTGCCGTTACCACTGCCGCTGCCGCCGCGGTCGGTGGCGGGGTGCGCCGGGGCGCCGTCGTTGCACAGCAGGACGCGGACCCGGCCCGCGTCCGCGGTGACGGTGATCCGGCAGTGCCGGGCGCGGCTGTGGCGCAGGATGTTGGTGACGCCCTCGCGGACCAGGGCGGCGAAGGCCGGCTGGAGCTGGTGCGGGACGCGTTCGGCGTCGCCGTCGACGGCGGTGCGGATCCCGGCGGCCTCCAGGAGCCCTACGGCGTTGGCCAGTTCGGTGCCCAGGCTGGCGCTCCGGTAGCCGTGGACCACGGCCCGGGACTCCTCCAGGGCGGCGCGCGCCAGTTCGGTGATCTCCCGGAGCTGGGCGCGCGCCTCGTGGTCGCTGCGGCCGATCAGCCGCTCGGCCAACTCCCCCTTGAGCGTGATGGCCTGGAGCCGGTGGCCCTGGAGGTCGTGCAGGTCCGCGGCGAAGCGCATCCGCTCCTCCGCCACAGCCAGGTCGGCCGTGGCTTCGCGGACCTGCTCGGCCTCCAGCACCGCCCGCCACAGCCGGAGCAGGACCAGCTCCACCGCGGCGACGAACAGCAGCATCCCGGCGCCGGTCGCCGCCGGTACCCCGGGCAGGAGGCCGGGGGTCTCGTGGCGCCACTGCGCCACCGCCTCGCCCAGCACCGCGCAGACCAGTGCGACCGCCGTCAGCAGCCGGCGCCGCGCCCGGGCCGGCAGTGACAGGGCCAGGGCCGCCGTCATGGCCCCGGGCACCATCGCCCAGTCGAGCGCGGTGTACGGACGGTCCGCCATCTCGCCCCAGGTGGCGACCGCCACCGCCAGCAGCGCGAGGCTCCACCGCCACTCGGCCGCGGAGGGACTGCGGGGGCCGTACCCCTGTCCCTCCGGCGGGCCGGCACCGGGCTCCCGGCCCACGGCGCGAGGCGGCACCGCCCGGCGGACGAGCCGGGTGTGCTGGACCAGGACGGCGACGATCACCGGGGCCGTCAGCGCGGTACGCACCGGGTCCAGGTTGAAGACGACGTCGTTCGCGGCCAGCAGCAGCCACATGGGCCCCAGGGCGAGCAACGTCCGGCGGGTGAGGAGGCCCAGCCGACCCGGATCGACCACACCGGCCACCGCGAATGAGGTGCTCATGTCCGGCCAGCGTAGAGGCCGTCGCCGCGCCCTGTCTGTAGCCGAACCAGCCAATAGATCATGACAGTTGTCATAAACCGACCGTGACACCGCCCGGCCGGTTCATGGCATCAGCCACTACTGGCGACCGGCGCGCGCCCGCGAGACTCTCCACCGTCTCTCCACGGGGTGCGCGCCCGGGCTTCGCCGCGTGCACACCCTCCCCCTCACTTTCCACGACCGCTCCAGGAGCACGGATGACCATCGCCCGCAGGACCCGCCGGCGCCGCACCCTCGCCGCCTCCGCCACCACCGCCCTCGCCGTCGGGCTGCTGAGCCTCGGCGCGGCACCGGCCGCCCACGCCGACACCCTCCCGACCCTCTGCAACCCGGCCGTGGACCGCACCACGACCGAACCCGTCAACGTACAGGTCACCCCGCTCGTCACCGACTTCCTGATCTACAACGTCGCCCCGGGGAGCACCGGGCACCACAGCGACATCCTGACCCGGGTCAACTCGGCGACCACCACCGTCGACAACAAGACCGAGATCACCGCCACCGCGAGCGCGCTGTTCCTCAAGGTCGAGGTGAAGGTCGGCTTCTCGGTACAGAAGACCACCTCCAGCACCACCAGCACCACCGTCAGCGACACCTGGGACCTCGTCGATCCCGGCCGCTACGGCCTCTACCGCGGCACCCGGGTCGTCACCGGCCAGTACGTCAACCGCATCTGCGCCCAGACCGGCGGCCCCAACACCGGCATCTGGGTCACCACCTCGCCGTCCCCCGGGACCTTCACCACCTACGAGTCCCCGGAGATCGGCTCGGTCCGCTGCGCGCCCGCCGAGGCCGCCGGCACCGTACGCCGCGCCGCCCAACTCCTCATCAGCAGCTGCTGACCGTCCCGCCGACCCGACAGCCCTTGGAGATCCCGTGACGAACCCGCACCGCACCACCACCCGCCGGGGCGCCGCGCTGCGCGCCCTCGGCGCCACCGCCCTCGCCTCGCTGTCCGGCCTGACCCTGCTCGCCGCCCCCGCCTCGGCCGCCACCCAGGGCCTGGCCTCCAGCGAGTGGCACGGCTACGTCTGCGACGACGGCTACTACCGGATCAGGACGCCCTTCAACCAACTCGTCGAGCGCAACCAGTACAGCGCCTGGGGACAGGCCATCCAGAACCCCGACACCGGCGCCTACAACCAGCAGTGGAAGCTCTGCCACTACAACTCCGACAACCAGTCGTTCATCTTCCGCAGCCGGCAGAACGAGGGCGACTGCCTCGGCGTGTGGAAGCAGAACCCGAACGACGGCGCCACCGGCGGCGAGGGCGCCAATCTCAACCTCTTCGACTGCCAGGGCTGGATCTACGGCAACCAGATCTTCCACTTCCTGTACCCCAACCCTGGCAACACCAGCCAGGTGATCCTCAGGCTCGCGCACAGCGGCTTCTACGCGGCCCTCGGCGACCAGTCCGGCAGCGCCGGCTCGGCCATCGCCCAGTACTCCGACCGGGTGGCCGTGTTCACCCTGGAGCACCTCGCTCCCTGACGTCCCCGTGGCCGTACGGGCCGGGCCGGGCGGCGGTCCGGGCCCGAGGGCGGACGGCTGCGCCTACCGTTGGACCGTGGACGGACAGAACCGCGAACGCTGGCGGCGCTGGCCGTGGTGCTGGTGGTGGCGGCCGGATTCGCCGCGCACCACTACTGGAGCGGCCGGCCGAGTACGGTCACGGCGAGCACGGAGCTGGTCGCCCTGCCGTCTCCGGCCGCGTCCGCTGCCGGGGTGGGGGAGAACACCGGGGCGGGGGAGGCGGCCGGCCAGGCGAGCGACCCGGCCACGCTGGTCGTCGA